>NZ_JAAXOY010000021.1 GCF_012396155.1 Cellulomonas septica
GTCGTCGGCGCCCTCCGCGCGCCACGCGAGCTGCTGCACGGCCCCGTTCCCGCGACGCAGGACGTCGTCGACGCGCGCCCGGACCCAGTCGAGCTCGCCGGTCTCCACGAGCGCGTCGTGCACGTGGTCGACGAGCTCGGCGACGACGTCGGCGGCGGGCCGCGGCTCACCGGTGGTGGGGCTCACGAGCTCCCCGGTCGTGCCGGAGCGCGCGGCGCGCCACGTCCACGACCGCAGGATCTCGGCGCGCACGGGTGCGGGGTCGGGGTCGGTCCGGACCGCGGTCTCCGCGAGCGCCCGCACCAGCACCGCCTGCAGCACGGCGTCCTGCGGGTCGAGGCACACGTCGGCGACGCGCACCTCGACCGTCGGGTAGCGCGCCGAGAGGCGGGCGTCGAAGTAGATCATCCCGTCGTCGAGCGCGGTGCCGGAGCGGAGCAGCTCGGCGATGACCGCGCGGTAGGTCGCGGCGTCGCCGAACGGTGCGGTCGCGCCGGCCGTGGGCCAGCGACCCCAGACCTGCGAGCGGTAGCTCGCGTACCCGGTGGCGGACCCGAGCCATGACGGGCTGTTGGCGCTGAGCGCGAGGAGCACCGCGTTCCAGGCGCGGAGGTGGTCGATGACGTGCACGCCCTCGTCGTCGTCGTCGACCGCGACGTGCACGTGGCACCCGCACGTGAGCTGCTCGCGGGCGGTCTGGCCGAAGCGGGCGCGGATCTCGTTCGCGCGCCGGTCGGGGATGACCGTGGACTCCACCACGTGCGGCGCGGTGCCCATGGCGGCGATGCGGGCGCCCGCCTGGCGCGCGAGCGCGTCGGTCCGGGCGCGGCCGTCCCGCACCTGCGCGAGCAGGTCGTCGAGGTCGGTGCACGGGTGCGTCGACACCTCGACCTGCTCCTGCTTGAACTCCTTCTCCAGGTCGCCGCCCGGTCGCGGGTCCGACGGCAGGTCGGCCGCGAGCCGCAGCACCGTCGGCGCCACCGCGTACGGCACGCCGTCGGGCGTGACCAGCAGGAACTCCTCCTCGACACCCATGGTTCGCACGCGGCAAGTGTGGAGGAGCGGCCCGTGCGGCGCTCGGCGAGCGGCTCAGCGGTCCGCGCGGTCGGTGCTGTCGTCGGCCGCGTCGGCGCCGTCGGGGCTGCCGAACGGTGCGGGCTGACGCCGGTACGACGCGACGAGCCGGGCGACGAGCGTCGCGAGGAAGACCTGCGCGAGCAGCGCCTCGAACGTCGCGACGCCGCGTCCCGCGAAGCTCGCGGCGGTGTAGTCGCCGTAGCCGACGGTCGTCAGCGTCGTGAACGAGAAGTACTGGAGCGACTGCTGGTCCGCGGGCTGCCCGCCCGCGAAGAACGGCTCGGGCAGGAGCCACGCGAGCACCCCGAACACGTTGGCGAAGAACAGACCGAGGATGAGGTAGGCGCTCAGCGCCCCGGCGATCGTGCTCAGCGTGACCTCGCGGCGGGTGAGGATCCGCCCGAGGATCGTCACGAGCGTCACGCCCAGCAGGACGCAGAACACGCCGTTGACGACGCCGGTCGCCGTCTCCTCCGGCAGGAGCGTGAGCGCGGCGACCGTGGCGACCGCCGAGACCACGAGCACGACGCGGACGGCGAGCCGGAGCCGCGGCCCGGGACGCGACGTCCGGACCGCGAAGAACAGGGCCCCGAGGTAGCCGACGACGACGAACCAGCTGGTCCAGGGCTCGGCCGTCAGCACGAATACGAGGTAGACGACGCACAGCAGCCCCAGGACGACACCGAAGTCGTCCGGGGGCGCGTGCGCGGGCCGCACCACGCGTCGGGTGCGGCCCGCGGACCCGCCCGGCGACGGGCCCCTCCCGTCCATCGCCGGGCGGGTCAGGCGAGCGCCTTGGCCTTCAGCTGCGCGAACTCCTCGGCGCTGATCACGCCCTGGTCGTGCAGCTTCTTGGCGTCGGCGATCGCGCTCGCCGGTGACGTCTGCGCGGTCTGCCGGATGTACTCGTCGGTGGCCGCCTGGGTCTCCCTCAGCTGCGTCATCTGCCGCTCGGCCATCCCGTGACCGCGGGCGATGATGTAGATCAGCGCGGTGAGGAAGGGCAGGAAGATCAGCCCGACCACCCACAGCGCCTTGCCCCATCCGCCCAGCGACCGGTCGCGGAACAGGTCACCGATGATCTGGAACAGCAGCACCAGGTACATGAAGAAGACGAACCACCACACCAGCAGCCAGAACCAGTCCCAGAACGAATCCATCGCGTGCCTCCTCGGTCCTCGCCGGCGGGTCCCCGGCCACGTCTCACGATGCCGCGACCGGGTGGGCACTTTCCTCACCCGTCGTGGGTGATCGTCGCTGGTCAGAGCCCTCGTGGCGGGTGAGCGGCTCGCCGTGCGGGGGGCGCCCGCGCGTGTGAGGCTGGATCCTGCTCGACGGCTTCGGAGGTGTGGCCGTGCCCGGCCACCTCGGAGACCCGATGAAGTCGCCCCAGCCCCGCGGCCCGCTCGGCGCGGCCGTCCTCGACGCCCTGACGGCGGCGGCCCCGCGCACGGACGCCCCGGCGGACGACCGTCTCGTGCAGGCCGCGCGGCGTGCCGTCGAGCACAGCACCGACCTCCTGACGGACGAGGACGTCCAGCTCACGCTGTTCGTGCTCTACGAGCTGCACTACGCGGGCGTCGAGGGGGTCGACGAGGCGTGGGAGTGGGCGCCTGACCTGCTGCGTGCGCGGGCGGTGCTCGAGGAGGCGTTCGAGCGTGAGCTGCGCGCCCGGGTCACCGTGCCCGAGGGCGTCCCGGCCGACCGGCGCGCCGTCGCGGACACCCTGTTCGCCCTGACCGCGCCGACGCCCGGCCCGAGCCTGTCCCGGTACGTCGGCCGGCAGGCGACCGACGAGCAGCTGCACGAGCTCCTGGTGCACCGCTCGCTCTACCAGCTGAAGGAGGCCGACCCGCACACGTGGGCCGTGCCGCGCCTCGCGGGTGCCGCGAAGGCCGCGCTCGTCGAGATCCAGGCCGACGAGTACGGCGGCGGCGCGCCCGACCGGATGCACAGCGCGCTGTTCGCCCGGACGATGCAGGGCGTCGGGCTCGAGCCGACCTTCGGCCGCTACGTCGAGGACGTGCCCGCGGTGACGCTCGGCGCGGTCAACGCGATGTCGCTGCTCGGGCTGCACCGCCGGCTGCGCGGCGCGATCGCGGGGCACCTCGCGGCGTTCGAGATGACGTCGTCGCTGCCGAACCGGCTGTACGGCGACGGGTTCCGGCGGCACGGCTACGGCGACGACGTGACCGAGTACTTCGACGAGCACGTCGAGGCCGACGCGGTGCACGAGCAGATCGCGGGCCGCGACCTGGCCGGTGGCCTCGCGGAGCAGGAGCCCGAGCTCGTGCCGGACATCCTGTTCGGCGCGTGCGCGTGCCTGTTCCTCGACGACCTCGTCGCCGCGCACCTCGTCGGTGCGTGGGAGCGCGGCGAGTCCTCGCTGCGGGTCGCGGCATGAGCGCCGCGGACGAGCACGGCGCGACGCCCGTGCGCGGGTCGATCGTCGCGTGCCCCGACGGTCCGCTGCTGGTGCGCGGCGACGTGCCCGTGGTCGACGACCGCGGCGAGCCCGTCGTCAAGCACCGCGCGACCGTGGCGCTGTGCCGCTGCGGGGCCTCGGCGATCAAGCCGTGGTGCGACGGGAGCCACAAGGCGATCGGCTTCGAGGCGCCCTGAGGCGGTGGCACCCTGAGGCGGTGCCGCCCGCGGGCGCCCGGGGCGTCAGTCCCGCGGCACCTGCAGCA
The DNA here is from genome assembly GCF_012396155.1 of Cellulomonas septica. Lineage (GTDB taxonomy): Bacteria > Actinomycetota > Actinomycetes > Actinomycetales > Cellulomonadaceae > Cellulomonas > Cellulomonas septica. The sequence goes on from NZ_JAAXOY010000021.1 coordinate 3,768, forward strand.
CGCGCGAGTCGCCCGGCTCGTCGGGGTCGTCGACGATCGGCACGTCGTCCAGCCACGAGCCGATGACGTGCGCGAGCTCGCCCGGGTGGCTGAAGTTCATCGCGTGCGCCGCGCCGACGATCACGGCGAGCGTCACGTGGTCGGGCGCGAGCCGTGCGACCTCGAGCACGCGCCACGGCGGCGGCATCATCGGGTCGCGGCTGCCGATCACGGCGAGCGCCGGCACGTCGAGCCGCAGGATCCGCTCCTGCGACGGGAACCGGACGAGCTCGTCGAAGAGGCGCAGCGTGTTGACCGGTCCGAAGCGGAGGTAGTCGGGCACGGCGGTGCGCGCCATCGCCGGGCTCTCGCGGCCCGCGTCCTTGAGCAGCTGCCACAGGCCCCGGACGAACGGCTGGTTGTACATGCCGCCCGCGGGGGAGGCGAGGACCGCGCGGTGCACGCGATCGGGCGCGACGTGCGCGACCTCGAGCACGACGGGGCAGCCCATCGAGTTGCCGACGAGGACGACCTGCTCGAGCTCGAGCGCGTCGAGGACCTCGAGCACCGCGTCGGCGAGCGCCGGGATGCCGAGCGTCGACGGCGGGCTCTCGCTGCGCCCGTACCCCGGGAGGTCGGGCACGACGTTCCACGCGCGGTGCGCGAGGCGCTCCGCGGTCGGCAGCAGGGACGTCCCGGAGATCGCGAACCCGTGCACGTGCAGGATCGGCACCGCGCCCTCGACGTGCGGCCCGCACCGCACGAGCACGCGGCGCCCGTCCACGCGGACGGTCCGTTCCGTCCAGCCGGCAGCCAGGTCGACCACGGCCCGATCCTGGCAGGTCGGACGCCCGCGCGCCCGCGATCCGCCGCACGGGGCCGCAGGACCACCCGCCGCGGGTGACGTCCGGGGGGCGCGGCGGCAGGACGCTGCGAGGGTCCGGACGTGCCGACGACGGGATGGCAGACCATGAGCGCAGGGGCGTCACCGGCAGGGGCACCGCTCGACCGCCGCCTCGCGGTCCTGCTCGCGATGGCGATGTTCGTGCTGGTGGTGGACACGTCGCTGATGAACGTGTCGATCTCCGCGGTCGTGCGCGACCTCGACACGACGGTGAGCGGCGTGCAGTCCGCGATCGCGCTCGAGGCGCTCGTCTCCGCGGCGTTCATCCTCATCGGCAGCAAGGTCGGCGACCTCGTCGGGCGCAAGCGCGCGTACGTGCTGGGTCTGCTCGGCTACGCGACCGGCGCGATCGCGATGACGCTCGCGCAGGGGCTCACCGCGATCATCGTGTTCTGGGCGGTCGTCGGCGGGCTCGGTGCGTCGCTGCTGCTGCCGTCGATGCAGTCGCTCATCCACGGCAACTTCAGCGGACCCGCGCAGAAGAAGGTCTACGCGCTCGTCGGGGCGTCGGCCTCGATCGCCGCGGCGGTCGGCCCGCTCCTCGGCGGTTTCATCACGACCTACCTGTCGTGGCGCGTCGCGTTCGCGCTCGAGGCCGTCGTCATCGCCGTCGTGCTGTCCGGCATCCGGCTCGTCAAGGACGTCCCGTACACGGGCGACCGGTCCGTCGACGTCGTCGGCGCCGTGCTGTCCGCGCTCGCGATGGGCGGCATCGTCCTCGGCGTGCTCGTCTGGCAGGAGGGCGGCGAGGCCGTCGGCGCGCTCATCGGCGTCGGCGCGATCGCGCTCGTCGTGCTGGTCCGCTGGCTCGTGCGCCGCAAGCGCGCGGGACGGCCCGTCCTGCTCGACCCCGACCTGTTCCGCTCGCCGCTGTTCCGCGTCGGCGTCTCGCAGCAGATGCTCCAGCAGATCGCGCTCGGCGGGCTCATGATCTCGCTGCCGATCTTCCTGCAGATGGTGCTCGAGTACGACGCGATGGCCGCGGGCCTGTCGCTCGCGCCGCTGTCGCTCAGCATGTTCGCGGTCGCGCTGCTCGCCGGGAAGCGTGCGGGCGGGCGCCGCCCGGCCGACCTCGTGCTGGCGGGGTTCGCGCTCGGCGTCGTGGGGGTCGGCGCGCTGATCCCCGTCGTGCCGCGCGCGTCGACCGGCTGGTGGCTGGTCGTCCCGCTCCTCGTCGTCGGGTCGGGCCTCGGCCTGCTCGTGTCGCAGCTCAACAACTACACGCTGTCGCCGATCTCCGAGGAGCGCGTGAGCGAGGCCGCGGGCGTGAACTCGGCGGCCGGGTCGTTCGGGCTCTCGTTCGGCCTCGCGTTCGCCGGCGCGCTCATGCTGGGCGCGCTGGCCGTCGGCTTCACCGCGCAGTCCGACGCGAGCACGGTCCTCGACAGCGCCCAGCAGGAGCAGGTGTCGCGTGCGCTCGACGACGACGCGCAGCTCATGAGCACCACGCAGCTCACCGAGCTGCTCGCGGACGAGCCGCCGGCCGTGCAGGACGAGATCGTCCGCATCAACGACGAGGTGCGTCCCCGCGCGCTGCAGGTCGCGCTGCTGCTGCCGCTCGTCGCCGGGCTGCTCGGGCTCGTCAACGCGCTGCGGATGCGCCGTCTGCCCGACCCGGCCCCGAACAGCGCCGTCGAGGGCGCCGCGTTCGGCTGACCGCCGGTGCCGGCCGACCGGCGGCACGGCCGACGGCCGTGCACGTTCCCCGCTCGGTCCGCGGGGGACACGACGAAGTCTCCGCGAGAGGCACGACGAAACCCCCCGGCGCCGTCGCCGAGGGGCTCCGCCTGACCGTCACGAGGCGAGGATCTGCGCCTTCTGCACCTCGAACTCGGCCGGGGTCAGCACGCCCTGGTCGCGCAGCTCCGCGAGCTGCTTGAGGTGGGCGATCTTGGTGTCCATGTCCGGGCCCTCGGTCTCGGGCGTGGGCGCCGGCGCCGCGACGTACACGGGCTGCGCGTAGGCCGGCTGCGCGTACGCCGACTGCTGCTGGGTGTAGGCCTCGCTGTTCGCCTGGTCGGCCCAGCGCTGCTGCTGGCGGTGGTGCACGCGTCCGGACACGGCGCTCGCCGTGCCCGCGACGACGGCTGTGCGGGCCACCCCGCGGATCAGTCCTGGCATGGTCTCCTCCTCCGGTTCGTCCGACCTGGGTCCGTCACGCGGCGTCGAGGTCGTCGAGCGCCGCGAGGATCGCCTGCACGGGGATGCGGCCGCTCGCGACGAGCTGGCCGCCGCCGCGTCGCAGCGCCGACGCGAACGGTGCCGCCCACCGGTTCTCGAAGACGAGGATCCCCGCCGCCGAGCCGTTCTCGAGCGCCTTCGCGGCCTCGGCCACGTCGTCGTCCCCGATGAGGCCCGACGCGGCTCCCTCGAAGAACGAGAGGTCGACCTCGCCCGACGCGGCCTCGTGCAGCTCGAGCGCGTGCACCTCGCCGTCCTCGTCCTTCTCCACGAAGACGAGGTCGAGCACGCGGATGATCCCGCGGTCGACCAGGTCCACCAGCAGCGGGAACGCGGTCCCGTCCAGCCTGTTCCTCGGGAACTCGACGACCAGGTAGTCGATCGGCCCGAGCTCCTCGGTCGTGTCCTCCACGTCGCTCACGTCGTCCTCCTCGTGTCGTGCCCGCTGCGCGCGTGCCCGTGGACGCCTCGACGGGTCCACGGGTTCGTCACTCTCGTCGTGCGCCGGCACGCGCACATCACCCGCCGCGGGTGGTAGGTGCGGCGGGCCGGTCGTCAGTGGTGGAGCGAGAGCTTGAGCGCGACCATCGCGAGCCCGAGCAGGGCGGTGAGGACGCTCGCGAGGAACCGCCGCCAGCCCGTGATCCCGCCGCCGCCGGCCATGTTCCAGCCGACGAACCCGAGCAGGGCGACGTTGATGACGAGCGCGATCTCCACGCCGCGCGACGTCTCGACGCCGATCGCGGCCTCCACGAGCAGCACCACGACGGGCACGAGGCACGCCGCGACCAGCGGCAGGCCGTCCTGGACGACCTCGGTGCGCTCGTGCCCGTGCAGCGGGCGGCCGAGCAGCGACCGCAGCGCGATCCAGTGCGCGTACGTCTCGGCGGCCCAGTACACGAGCAGGGTGCCGACGAGCGCGAGCGCGAGGCGCGCGAGCCCGAACTTCTCCGGCGCGGCGGCCAGCACCGAGCCGGTGATCACGAGGCCGTACAGGTGCGACGCGCGCCGCCGGTGCTGCTGCGCGTGCGAGAGCGCGCGGACGGCCTGCTCGGGTCGGGTGCTGTCGGTCGTCACAGGGGCAGTCTGCACCCGGCGCCCGGAGGCGTCCCGGTGATGCGGCATCACCTGCGACGAGTGAGGCGACCGACCGGCGCGTCGTCCTAGCGTCGACCGGAAGGACGAGGCACCGCGGGCCCGGTTCGCGCCGGGTCGACCCAGGGAGGGTGGTCGTGACCCAGTCGACTCAGGCGCCGGCAACGCCCGGCACGTCCGGCAACGACACGCGCTGGTGGGCGCTCACCGCGGAGGAGGTCGCGCGCGCGCTCGGCACCGACCCGCGCACGGGCCTGGCCGACGGCGAGGTCGGCATGCGCCAGCGGCAGTACGGCCCGAACACGCTCACCGCGCAGGCGCCGCCGTCGGTGTGGTCGGTCCTGCTCGGGCAGGTGCGCGACCCGATGAACCTCATGCTCCTCGCCGTGGCGATCGTGAGCCTCGTCATCGGGCAGTTCTCGACCGCGGCGATCGTCGGGTTCCTCGTGCTGCTCAACGTCGTCATCGGGACCCGGCAGGAGATGCAGGCGCGCAAGAGCGTCGACGCGCTCGCGACGATGCAGGAGCCCATGTCGAAGGTGCGCCGCGACGGTGCGGTGTCGCTGGTCCCGGCGCACGAGCTCGTGCCGGGCGACGTGGTCGAGCTCGAGGCGGGCGACATCGTGCCCGCCGACGGGCGGCTGGTGCGCACGGCGACGATGGAGACGCAGGAGGCGGCGCTCACGGGGGAGAGCGCCCCGATCGGCAAGGCGACCGACCCGCTCGCCGACGAGGACGTCCCGCTCGGCGACCGCGCCAACATGGCGTTTCAGAACACCGCGGTCACGCGCGGCACCGGCACCCTGCTGGTCACCGCGACGGGCATGACGACGCAGATCGGCCACATCGCGACGCTGCTGTCGTCGGTCGAGAAGACGAAGTCGCCGCTGCAGCGCGAGCTCGACGCGCTGACCAAGGTGCTCGGTGCGATCGCCTGGTCCGCGGTCGCGCTCATCGTCGTCATCGGCGTGCTGCGCGGCGACCCGATCGGCGACCTGCTGTTCCTCGCGACCGCGGTCGCGATCTCCGCGATCCCGACCGGCCTGCCGACGTTCGTCCAGGCGATGCTCGCGTACGGCGCGAAGCAGCTCGCCGCCGCCAAGGCGATCGTCGCGAACCTCGCGGACGTCGAGACGCTCGGCGCGACGAGCGCGATCAACTCGGACAAGACCGGGACGCTCACGCTCAACGAGATGACGGTGACCGCGCTCTGGCTCGGCGGGCAGCACTACACCGTCGAGGGCGCGGGCTACGCCAAGACGGGTCGCATCCTGTCGCCCGCGGGCGCCGAGGTGCCCGACCTGACGCCGCTCGCGTACGGGCTGTGCCTCGCGAGCGACGCGCTCGTGTCCGACGACGGTGCGGTCGTCGGCGACCCGACCGAGGCCGCGCTCGTCGTGCTCGCCGCGAAGCTCGGTGTCGACGCCGAGGAGAGCCGCCGCACGTACCCGCGCGTGGCCGAGGTGCCGTTCGACTCCGCGTACAAGTTCATGGCGACCGCGCACTGGATGCCGTGGCGGGACCAGCCGCGGGTGCTCGTCGAGGTCGTCAAGGGTGGGCCCGACGTCGTGCTCCAGCGCTGCACGCACGCGCTCGCCGCGCCCGGGCAGTTCGTCGACATCGACCAGCTGCGGCCCGCGGTCGACGCCGAGCAGGACCGGCTCGCGCAGTCCGGCCTGCGTACGCTCGCGTTCGCCGTGCGCATCCTCACGCCCGCCGACGAGGCCGGTCTGGTCGCCGACCCGATGGCCTACGTGCAGCAGCTCGTGTTCGTCGGGATGGTCGGGATCATGGACCCGCTGCGGCCCTCGGCGAAGGTGTCCGTCGAGATCGCGCACCGCGCGGGCATCGACGTCCGCATGATCACCGGCGACCACGCCGTCACCGCGTCCGCGATCGGCACCGACCTCGGCCTGCCGCCCGGCGCGATCAGCGGCGCCGAGCTGGCCCGCATGACCGACGACGAGCTGCTCGTCCGGCTGCCCGACCTGCACGTCTTCGGCCGCGTCACCCCCGAGGACAAGCTGCGGCTCGTGCAGCTCATGCAGCGTCAGGGCCTCGTCGTCGCGATGACGGGCGACGCCGTCAACGACGCCGCCGCGATCAAGCAGGCCGACATCGGCGTCGCCATGGGGTCGGGGAGCGAGGTCACCAAGCAGGCCGCGCGCCTCGTCCTCACCGACGACAACTTCTCGACGCTCGTGCACGCCGTCGAGCTCGGCCGCAGCATCTACCAGAAGATCACCGCGTACATCCGGTTCCAGATGAGCCAGCTCATCGGCCTGGTCCTGCTGTTCCTGCTCGCGACGATCGCCGACCTCAACGGCGGCGTCGCGCTCACGCCGATGATGGTGCTGTTCCTCAACTTCTTCGTCTGCGTCGGGCCCGTCATCGCGATCATGCTCGACCCCGTGGGGCCGGAGATCATGAGCCGCCCGCCGCGCGACCCGCGGCTCGGGATCGGCAACCGGCGCGCGATCAGCCGGTGGGTCCTCTACGGCGTCGTCCTGTGCCTCGCGACCGCCGTCCCGCTCGTGGCCGGGCCCGACGCGCTGTCCAAGGACGAGCCGAGCGCGTCGATGACGATGGCGTTCGTCGTCATGGGGCTCGGGTCGACCCTGTCGGGTCTCGTGCTGCGACGCGAGCCCGAGTCGGGCCTCCTGCCGCCCGTGCTGTCCGCCGTCAAGGTGCTGACGGTCCCCGTGCTGCTCGTCGTCCTCGCGACCGAGCTCGACTTCCTGCAGGGCTGGCTGACCACGCAGTCGCTCACGAGCCCCCAGTGGTTCGCCGCGATCGGCCTCGCGCTCCTGCTGCCGGTCGTGGCCGAGATCGACAAGGCGCTCATGCGGCGCCGTCGCGCGACGCCCGCACCGCTGACCCCCCAGGAGGCGGTCAGCCCGGTGCGGGCGCGCACGACGGAGCTCTGAGCCGGGTCAGCCGGCCGTCGGCGCGACCGGCCCGTACAGCGGCTGCACCTCGGCCATCTCGATGTCCGCGGTCGCCTGGATGAGCGCGAGCAGCTCCGGGTCGAGGCCGGGGGAGAACTCCTCGAACCGCTCCTCGGCGATCGTGGACGGCACGCCCGCAGGCGCCTGCTCGCTCGCGTCGAGCGTGGTGCCGTCCTTCGACGGCGACATGCCCTGGAAGATGCGACCGGCCTCCGACGCCGCCGTCAGGTCGAACGAGTACTGCTTGCTCTGCAGGCCCAGGTCGAGCAGCTTCTTGACCTCGGGGAACTTCTCCGCGTTCGTCTTCGGGATCGGCAGCACCTTCGCCCAGTCGACGCCGAGCGTCTCGAGCGCACGCGCGTAGGCGTTCTCGTGCGCCTGGTCGCGGACGATGAGGTACGCGATCGTCGACCGCGCGGTCTTGTTGGCCGTCATCTCGTAGATGCGGCACTTCTGCAGGCGGCCCGTCGACTCCAGCATGAGGTTGTAGAGCAGGTCGAGGACCAGGTTGCCGGAGTTGTAGACGTAGGACCCGCTCCACGGGTTGCCCGCGGCGTCGACGGGCAGCGCGCCCTGCGCCGCGACGAGGTAGTGGTGGATGTTGCCCTCGTCGAGCGCGAGCCGCAGCGGGGTGTCCCCACCGCTGCCGGGCGTGTCGAGCGGGTCCGTCTTCTTGCCGTTGTAGCGGGGAGAGCCGTCGAGGAGCCGCGCGATCGTCGTGCCGATGAGCTCGACGTGGCTGATCTCCTCCGTCCCGATGCCCTGCAGGAGGTCCCGGTAGGGCTTCCCGGCGGGACCGCGGAAGTTGATGCTCTGGAACAGGTACTGCATCATCGTCCGCATCTCGCCGAACTGACCCCCCAGGCCCTCCTGGAGCGCGTTGGCGGCGGCCGGGTCGGGCTCGTCGGCCTCGATCTCGTTGATGAGCCTCTGGACGTGCAGGTACACGGTCGACCTCCCTTGTCGGTGCGGACGGACCGGTCCGCGGGCGTTGCTCAGCTCGACCGCCCGGCGATCGGCGCCGGGCCGGCGACGGGCGGCGGGGCCGGGGGAGCACCCGCCGCCCGCGTCCGTCAGACGCCCGTACCGGGCGTCGGCGACCCCTCGGCATGCGCACCGCGCACCTCGTCGGTCGCACCGCTGGCCTGCGACTTCAGGTCCGCAGCCGCGTCCTGGCCGTCCTGGCGCAGCGTCTGGCCGGCCTCGGCGGCACGGTCCTTGACCGCGGTCGCGGCCTCCTGGGCCGTGCCCTTGAGGTTGCTCGCGACGTCCTGCGCGACCCCCTTGGCCTCCTCGACCAGCGGTGCCGCCTGCTCCTTGGCGGTGCGGGCGAGGTCCTGCTCCTTGCGGCTCGCCGGCATCAGGGACGAGACGAGCCAGCCGAGGCCGAACGCGATGACGCCCGCGGCGAGCGGGTTGCCCTGCGCCTTCTGCTTCGCGGCCTGCGGGAGGTGGCTCGCGGTGTCGCCGACCGACGACGCCACGCCCGACGCCTTGTCGCGCACGCCGTGCACGGCGTCGCTCGCCGAGCCGGCGGCGTCGGAGGCGGAGCCCATGACGCGGTCCTTGACGCCGCCCACGGCGGAGCGCACCTTCTCGGTCTGCCGGTGGACGACCTGGCTCGGGCTCACCTTGTCGGTCAGCGCGTCGACGTCGGAGCTGAGCTCCGCACGCGTGCGCTCGATGTCCTCGCGGATCTGCTCAGGGTCGGTGCTCATGCGTTCTTCTCCTCCTGGCCTCGCAGGGCGTTCGGGATCTTGCTGACGGTGTCGGTCGTGCGGGGCAGGCCCTCGACGCGCCGCGACTCGGCGCGACCGCGTGCGAACAGGACGGCCGCGACGATCCCCCAGATCACGGCGACGACGACCGCGGACCAGCCGAGGCCGATCGCGTCGCCGATCGCCCACCAGAGCGCGATCGACAGGAACAGCAGGACGAAGTGCCCGGCGACCCCTGCGCCGGCGAACATCGACCCGCTCTTCGCGACGTGCTGCACGGACTGCCGCGCCTCGGCCTTCGCGAGCTCGACCTCCTGACGGATCAGGGTCGACAGGTCGCGCGTGACCTCGCCGACGAGCTCACCGACCGACGGCTGCGGGGGAGCGGCGCCGGTCTCGCTCATCGGAGCTCACCCGACAGCGGGTCGGACGTGGTCGTGGAGGTCGTCGTCGGAGGGACGACCACCGCCGGCGTCTCGTACGCGGCGCTCGTGCGATCGGGCCCCGCGCTCACGCGCTCGGGCACCGCGCTCACGCGGGTGGGGTACGTGCCCGACGTGGCGCCGCGCGAGGTGCTGCCGGACGAGTCGTCCGACGACGCGTCCTTCAGGCCACGCGTGAGGCGGCCCAGGACGATCCCCGCACCGGCGGCGACGAGCAGGAACGTGCCCGGCCGACGGCGGGCGAACCGACGGACCTCGTCGAGGAGCTCGTCGGGGCCGCGCCCCTCGAGCCACTGGCCGACGTCCCCGACGCGCTCGCCCACGGCACGCACGAGATCGGTCGCGAAGGACTGCTCCTGCGACGACGACGCCATCTGCGTGAGCTGCTGGCCGGTCGTCGAGAGCCCACCGGCGAGGCGACGCTGCTGCGTGCCGGCCTGGTCGCTCACCTCGCCGCGGGCCTGGTGCCACAGGTCGCCGAGCTGGCGACGCGCCTCCTGCCCGACGGCGCGGGCCTCCTCCTTGGCCTCGCCGAGCAGGTGCCCGCCGGCCTCGGTCGCGGAGTCCTTGAGCTGCTGCGCCTGCTCGCGGGCCGTGTCGGCGGTGCTCGACGACGAGCCGCCCGACGCGGAGCCGCCGGTGCCGCCGTAGCCGGACCCGCCGGTCGTGCCCGACGTCGTCCCGGTGCTGCCGTAGGTGCCGCCGGACGTCGTGCCGGACGTCGTCCCGCTGGGGTAGGCGGTGCTGCCGCCGGTCGCTGCGGTGCCGGACGTCGTGCTCCCGCCGCTGGGGACGGTGCTCCCGCCCGGGTTGGTGCTGGTGTACGGGTCAGCCATGATGCGCCTCGTCTCGGGATCGGTGGGTGCGACCTCGACGTGGGCGCAGCTCGCGCTCAGGTCGAGGAGTCGACGGAGTGCGAACCTTCTTGCCGCGGATGGACCGTCGTGGGCACGGGCTGCCGGCGCTCGTGCGGTCGGCGGAGGGACTCGTGCCGCGACCCGGGTGCGCGTCCTGCCCCGGGGGGACGGTCTGCCGGACGGTGTCCGCCGCCCGACGTTTCGACGCTAGGCCAGCCGCGCGACCGCCGCCATTCGGACGACGCGGCGGTCGCGCCACG
>NZ_JAAXOY010000210.1 GCF_012396155.1 Cellulomonas septica
GATCGGCGTCGCACCGTTCGCGCTGGGTGCGCTCGCGGACGTCGTCGGCGCGCACACCGCGTTCGTCGTCGTGCCGGTGATCGCCGTGGTGGGTGCCGTCGCGAGCTGGGTCGGGGGCGCGGCGCTACGGCGCGAGGCGTCCGCCGGGGCGTCGGTGGACGCTCGGGTCGCCGAGGTTCGATAACGTTATCGAACCGGGCGGGCCCGCCCCGGTCGACGACGACCACGAGGACACGCGCAACCCCATGACCGACCTCTCGCACGCCCCCGTCACGACCACCACCACGACCGCCGGGGGTGCCGACCCCACGCTCGCGCACCGCACCGCCGACGTCCGCCTCCTGCTGCGCGGACCCGACGGTGCACCGCTGCCCGGCACGGACGTCGTCGTCGAGCAGACCAGGCACGCCTTCGGCTTCGGCTGCATCGGCTTCGACCTCATCGGGCTCGCGAACGGCGAGACGGCCGACGCGCCGTCCGCGTTCGGCGGTGCGAGCACCGGGTCCGCGCCCGCGCTCGCCGACCTCTGGTTCGACGTCTTCAACACCGTGACGCTGCCCTTCTACTGGGGGCAGTTCGAGCGCGAGCGCGGCCGTCCCGACACCGATCGCCTGCTGCGGGCCGCCCGCTGGTTCGCCGAGCGTGGCGCGCACGTCAAGGGACACCCGCTCGCCTGGCACACCGTCGCGCCGTCCTGGCTGCGCGACCTCACCGTCGACGAGGTCGAGACGGCCGTCCGCGACCGCATCACACGCGACGTCACCGCGTTCGCGGGCGTCGTGGACACGTGGGACGCCATCAACGAGGTCGTCATCATGCCGGTCTTCGACAAGGAGCCGAACGGGCTCACGCGTCTCGCCTGGGACCGCGGCCGCATCCCGACGATCCGCCTCGCGTTCGAGACCGCGCGTGCCGCCAATCCGGGCGCGACGCTGCTGCTCAACGACTTCGACATGTCCACCGCGTACGAGTGCCTGGTCGAGGGCGTGCTCGAGGCCGGCATCCAGGTCGACGCGCTCGGCCTGCAGTCCCACATGCACCAGGGCTACTGGGGTGAGGAGAAGACGCTGCGCATCCTCGACCGCTTCGCGCGGTTCGGCCTGCCGCTGCACCTCACCGAGACGACGCTCGTGTCGGGTGAGCTCATGCCCGCGCACATCGACGACCTCAACGACCACCAGGTCGACGCGTGGCCGTCGACGCCTGAGGGCGAGGCGCGGCAGGCCGACGAGCTCGAGCGGCACTACCGCACCCTCCTGGCGCACCCCGCGGTCGCCTCGACGACCTACTGGGGGATCGCCGACGAGGGCGCGTGGCTCGGCGCACCCGCCGGGCTCGTGCGCCGCGACGGCACGCCCAAGCCGGCGTACGACGCGCTGCGGCGGCTCGTGCGCGAGGAGTGGTGGCTCGCGCCGACCACGGTGCGGACCGACGACGACGGGACCGTGCCGGTGCGCGGGTTCCTGGGCGACTACACCGTGTCGGTCGACGGTCGTGCGGTGCCGTTCGTGCTCGACGGCAGCGCCGCCGGGCCGGTCGAGGTGCGTCTGCCCGCCTGACCGCTCCTCGTGCCGGAGGCATGGCGCGCGGCTGGGAGGATGGGCGCGTGCCACGCCCGGACCTGCAGCCCGTGACCGACCCGTCCGACCCGCGGCTCGCCGACTACGTCTCGCTGACGGACGTCGCGCTGCGCTCCCGGCACGAGCCCGAGAAGGGCCTCTACATCGCCGAGTCGTCGACCGTGCTCGGACGCGCGCTGCGCGCCGGGCACCGGCCGCGGTCCGTGCTGCTCGCGCCGCGGTGGGTCCCCGACCTCGAGCGCATGCTCGCCGACCTCCCCGACGACGGCACCACGGTGCCGGTCTACGTCGCCGACGAGCCCGTGCTCGAGGCGATCACCGGCTTCCACGTGCACCGCGGCGCGCTCGCGGCGATGCACCGCCCGCCGCTCGCGCGCGTCGCCGACGTGCTCGCAGGTGCGCGCGACGGTGCCGGGGCGCGTCGCGTCGCGGTGCTCGAGGACGTCGTCGACCACACCAACGTCGGTGCCGCCTTCCGCTCCGCGGCGGCGCTCGGCGTGGACGCCGTGCTCGTCACGCCGCGCTGCGCCGACCCGCTCTACCGCCGCTCCGTGCGCGTGTCGATGGGGACCGTCTTCCAGGTGCCGTGGACGCGCATCGACCCCTGGCCCGACGGCATCGACGAGCTGCGCGCGCACGGTTTCGTGACCGCGTCGCTCGCGCTCGCCGACGACGCGCTCACGCTCGACGAGCTCGTCGCCGACCCGCCCGAGCGGCTCGCGCTCGTCCTCGGCGCCGAGGGGCACGGCCTCAAGCCCGCCACCGTCGCCGCGTCGGACCTCGTCGTGCGCATCCCGATGGCCGGGGGCGTGGACTCGCTGAACGTCGCCGCCGCCGCGGCCGTGGCGTTCTGGGCGACGCGCGCCTGACCCGGTGTCGATCGACGGACCGTCCGCGCGTCACGTGTGACGAGACGCACACGCGGCCGCTCGGGCGAATCGGGGTGCGCGATGTCGGTGGCGTGCGGCAGGCTCGGAGGCTGACGCCGGCGTCTGCGGTCCTCGCTGTGCTCGCGTGCGCCGCAGGAGCACGGGTGCGACGAGGACGGAGGTAGGACGTGGCCGCATGGGGCCCCGGGGCGTTCGACGCCCACCCCGCCCTCGACTTCCTCGAACGCCTGACGTTCCAGCACGCCGACGTCGACGCGACCCTCGACGTCGTGCCCGGGTCCGTCGACGTCGACGCGGTCGCCGACCGCCTGCGCCACGAGCTGCGCTCCGCCGCCGACGGCTTCCGGTTCGCGTGCTACGCCTTCCCGCAGTCCACGTACGCCACCGCCGGCCTCGTCGCCGCGGTGCTCACCGGCGCCCACCGCAAGCCGCCGTCGCGACGACGCCGCGGCGGGCGTGGCCCAGATGTCCGGGCAGGACGAGCGGCAGTTCGCGCGCGCCGTCGTCAACCGGGTGCTCGACGCCTACGCGCGGGCGGAGATCGCCGCCGGTCGCACGCCGCCGTCGCCGGTCGAGGAGAGCGAGCTCGCGTCCGGGATCCACGCCGCGCTGTACGGCGTCGGCCGGCTCCAGCCGCTCCTCGACGACCGGGACGTCGAGAACGTCGACATCAACGGGTGCGACAACGTCTTCGTGCAGTACGCGGACGGCCGTGAGGCGCGCATGCCGCCCGTCGCGGAGTCCGACGACGAGCTCGTCGAGCTCATCCAGATCCTCGGCGCGTACTCGGGCCTGTCGAGCCGCCCGTTCGACTCGGCGAACCCGCAGCTCGACATCCGCCTGCCCGACGGCAGCCGCATGTCGGCCGTCATGGACGTGTGCGCGCGCCCCTCGATCTCGATCCGGCGGGCGCGCCTGTCCCGCGTGCACCTCGACGACCTCGTGCGGCTCGGCTCGGTGACCCACGAGGTCGCGGCGTTCCTGTCGGCGGCGGTCGCGGCGCGCAAGAACATCATGATCGCGGGCGCGACGAACGCCGGGAAGACGACCATGCTCCGGGCGCTGGCCAACGAGATCCGCCCGCACGAGCGGCTCATCACCGTCGAGCGCGCGCTCGAGCTGGGCCTCGGGGAGTTCTCCGACCTGCACCCGAACGTCGTCGCGTTCGAGGAGCGGCTGCCGAACTCCGAGGGCAACGGCGCGATCAGCATGGCGGAGCTCGTGCGCCGCAGCCTGCGCATGAACCCCAGCCGGGTCATCGTCGGCGAGGTGCTGGGCGACGAGATCGTCACGATGCTCAACGCGATGAGCCAGGGCAACGACGGGTCGCTGTCCACGATCCACGCGAACTCGTCGATCGAGGTGTTCAACCGCATCTCGACCTATGCGATCCAGTCGCAGGAGCGGCTGCCCGTCGAGGCGACGATGATGCTCATCGCGGGTGCGATCGACTTCGTGGTGTTCGTGCAGAAGCAGAACGACTACCTGCACGGCGGGCGTCTGCGCCGCTTCGTCGCGAGCATCCGCGAGGTCAACGGCATCGACGGCCGCGTGCTGTCGAGCGAGGTGTTCGCACCCGGGCCCGACGGCGTCGCCGTGGCGTCCGCGCCCATCGCGTGCCTCGACGAGCTCGTCGCCGTGGGCTACACGCCCGGCTACGCGATGCGGGGGCTGTGATGGCGCCGTCCACCGTCTTCGTCGTCCTCGCGGGTGCCGTCGTCGGCCTCGGGATCGCGCTGCTCGTCGAGTCGCTGCGACCGCGCACGCGGAACGCGGGGGTCGTGCACGGCGGGCCGTCGCTCGTCGACCGGCTCGGACGCCGCGCGCTCCTCGCCGCCGTCGCGGCCGTGGTGGTCCTCGTCGTGACGCGGTGGCCGGTGGCCGCCGTCGCCGCCGCGGCGCTCGTGCTGTCCTGGACGTCGCTCTTCGGCGGGGCGAAGGCGGAGAAGCAGGCGATGGCCCGCCTCGAGGGCCTCGCGTCGTGGGCCGAGTCGCTGCGCGACACGATCGCCGGTGCGGTCGGCCTCGAGCAGGCGATCCCCGCGACCGTCTACGCGGCGTCGCCGACGATCCAGCCCCAGCTCCGCATGCTCGTCGACCGGCTGCGTGTCCGGGTGCCGCTCAGCACCGCGCTCCAGCGGTTCGCCGACGACCTGGACGACCCGAGCGCGGACCTCGTCGTCGCAGCGCTGATCCTCAACTCGCGCCTGCGCGGCCCGGGTCTGCGGCAGGTGCTCACGTCGGTCTCGGAGTCCGCGCGCGCCGAGCTCGACATGCGCCAGCGGGTGTCGGCGGGCCGCTCCTCGACCCGCAGGTCCGCGCAGATCGTCATGGGCTTCTCGATGATCATGATCTTCGGCCTGGCGATCCTGAACCCGACGTACGTCGCGCCGTACGGCTCCCCGACCGGGCAGGCGGTGCTGGTGGTCGTCATCGCGCTCTTCGCCGCCGGGTTCTGGTGGATGAAGCGCCTCTCGGGCGTCGACGTCCCGGCCCGCTTCCTCGTCGCGACGCCCGACCGGCACGGGCAGCCGCAGGTCGACGCCAAGGTACCGGTGGGGGGTGCGTCATGACGCTCGTGCTCCTCGCGGGGGCGGTCGTCGGCCTCGGCGTGCTCCTGCTCGTCGTCGTCCTCGCACCCCCGCCGACGCACGCGGGCAGCGCCCTGGCCCGGCTCGACGAGGAACGCCGCCAGAGCCGCGCGTACGCGCGCGCGGTCGGCGTCG
>NZ_JAAXOY010000211.1 GCF_012396155.1 Cellulomonas septica
GATGCGGTCCCCGACGGCGTCGCGGTGCCGGGCCGCGATGGCGGCGCCGGCCGCGGCCAGCACGCGTCGCGCGTCGGCGCCGCGGGGTGTGGCGACGACGAGCTTGGCGCGCCGGTCGGCGGGGTCGGGCCGGCGCTCGACGTACCCGAGGGCCTCGAGCTCGTCGACGGACGTCCCGACGACCTGCTTGTGCTGGCCGGTCCGGCGCCCGATCGCGGTGGCTCTGGTGCCGTCGTCGTCGAGGGCGCCGAGCACGCTGCGGTGCTGCGGGCGCAGGTCGGGGTGCCCGGCGGTGGTGAGCCGGTGCGCGGTCTCGTCGTCGATCGCGGTGCGCACGCGGGCGGCGAGCGCACCCAGGTCGGTGGGGGCGTCGGCGGTCATCGCGACCTTTCGTCAGGCACGGTGACGGTCAGCGCGAGTGACCGTCAAGGATCCTGACGATAGCGCGGTTCGCGACCGCGTCCCAGCCGGGCACGACGACGCCCGGGCGCACCGTGGTGCGGCCCGGGCGTCGGGTGCGAGCGGTCAGACCGTGACGGCGATCGCGAACGACCCCGTGCGCTCCTCACCGGGTTCGAGCACGAAGACCCCGGTGCCGGGCACGCCGGCCTCGAACAGCGCGACGCCGTCGTTGACGTTGGTCGCGGGCTCGATCGCGAAGTACGCGCGACCACGCGGTGCGTAGAACACGAGGTGCTCGTAGACGGGGTCCGCGGTGAGGTCCACGGTCACGTCCGGCTGCGCGTACCGGATGGTGATCGGCTTGTCGGTGTCGCGCGCGTTGTAGACGTCGTCGATGAACGCGCCGTCGAGCACGCGCGGGGCCAGGAAGTCCGCGCGCGGCGTGAGCGGCCCCGACGGGCCGGTCGGCATCGGCACACCCGGGTAGCACGCGTGCGCGGGCACCTGCACGACCGGGTGGCCGAGCGGGCGCGGGGCGACCGCGCCGACGGGTGCCAGCGACCGCTGGAAGTACGGGTGGTGGCCGAAGCCGCCCGGGAACGCCTCGGAGTCGACGTTCCGCAGCGTCGTCGTCACCTCGAACGTCCCGCCGCGCACCGCGTACGTGATCGTCGACGTGAAGTGCCACGGGAAGTTGATCCCGACGTGCTCGCGCGTGTCGATGCCCACCGTGACCGACCCGGGCGTGCGGTCGAGGACGTCCCAGCGCGCGTACCGGACGGCGCCGTGGATCGCGGTGCCGTCCGCGCAGTCGCGCTGCAGCCGGTGGGTGCGGCCGCGGAACGTCAGCGCCCCGTCACGGACGCGGTTGGACCACGGGATCATCGGGAAGCTCGCGCACTTCTCGACGACCCCGCGGCCGCCCCGGCTGGTGGGACGGAGCAGGTCGCGCCAGACGCCGTCCGACGTGCGGATGCGGCCCGCACCGAGCGACGCGCCGGTGCCGGGGAGGACGTCGACCTCCCAGGCGCCGTCCGCGATCGTGACGACCCGCGGGTCGTCCGTGCGCACCTCGGTGGGCGCCGCGTCGAGCAACGTCATGTCCCTGCCCCGTCCCTCGTGGCCGTGCTCAGACCGTGACGGCGACGCGCACCGTCGCCCCCGCGGGAGCGTAGGGCACGGTGTTGCCCTCGACCGGGGCACCGTCCACGGTGAGCGAACCGCGCGCACCCGGCGCCCCGGAGTTGGTGACCGTGATCTCGTACGTCGCGCCGCGGGCGACGCGGGTGACCGTGTACGACGGGACGTCGGGGCCGATCTGCGGGTCGACGACCAGGCCGTCGTAGTCCGGCCGGACGCCCAGCAGGTACTGCGACACCGCCACGAAGTTCCACGCCGCCGTGCCGGTCAGCCACGAGTTCTTGGCCTCACCGGCGCGCGACGCCTCCTTGCCCGCGATCATCTGCGCGTACACGTACGGCTCGAGCTTGTGCGTGTCGGAGATCTCCTCGCGGTACGCCGGGGTGATCCGCTTGTAGTAGTCGAACGCCTGCGCACCGCGCCCCACGACCGTCTCGGCGATGATCACCCAGGGGTTGTTGTGGCAGAAGATGCCGCCGTTCTCCTTGTAGCCGGGCGGGTACGTCGAGACCTCGCCGAGCTCGATCTGGTACGTCGTGTACGCCGGGAACTGGAGCACCAGGCCGTGCGGCGTGCCGAGGTGCTCGTTGACCGCGTCGAGCGCCTGGATCGCCGGGGCGTCCGCGTCGTCCGGGCCGCTGCCGACGCCGATGCCCGCCATGACGGCGAAGCCCTGCGGCTCGATCCAGATCTTGCCCTCGGGCTTCGCGTCGGTGCCGACCGGGTTGCCGTAGTAGTCGTAGGCCCGGAGGAACCACTGGCCGTCCCAGCCGTGCTCGAGCACCGCGGCACGGACCTCGTCGACGTACTTGCGTGCCTCGGTCGCGACGTCGGCCAGGCCGCGACGCTCCGCGAGGTTCGCGTACTCGGCGCCGTACAGCACGAACTGCGCGGCGATGAACACGGACTCCGCGACACCGCCCGCCTGGTTCTCGGTCGTCTGGAACGACTCGCCGGGCGTCGTCGAGAAGCAGTTGAGGTTGAGGCAGTCGTTCCAGTCGGCGCGGCCGATGAGCGGCAGGCCGTGCGGGCCCCGGTTCTGGACCGTGAACTGGAACGAACGCGTGAGGTGCTCGAACAGCGGGACCTCGGAGCCGGGCTCGTTGTCGAACGGCACGGGCTCGTCGAGGATGCTCCAGTCGCCCGACTCCTTGATGTACGCGGCGACGCCGGCGATGAGCCACAGCGGGTCGTCGTTGAAGCCCGAGCCGATGTCGTTGTTCCCGCGCTTCGTCAGCGGCTGGTACTGGTGGTACGCCGAGCCGTCCGCGAACTGCGTCGACGCGATGTCGATGATCCGCTCGCGCGCGCGCTCCGGGATCAGGTGGACGAAGCCCAGCAGGTCCTGGTTGGAGTCGCGGAAGCCCATGCCGCGGCCGATGCCGGTCTCGAAGAACGACGCCGAGCGCGACATGTTGAACGTGACCATGCACTGGTACTGGTTCCAGATGTTGACCATCCGGTCGAGCTTCTCGTCGGTGCTCGACACCGAGTACGTCGACAGCAGGTTCGTCCAGTAGGCGTTGAGCGCCTCGAGCGCGGCGTCGACCTGCTCGCTCGTCGCGAACCGGCCGAGCAGCGCGTGCGCACCCGTCTTGTTGACGACCTGGTGGGCGTCGTCGGCCCACTTCTCCTCGACCGGGTTCTCCAGGTAGCCGAGGACGTAGACGAGCTCGCGGGACTCGCCCGGGGCCAGCTCGACGACGACCGAGTGCGAGCCGATCGGGTACCAGCCCGACGCGACCGAGTCGGCGGACTTCCCGGCACGCGGGACCGACGCCTCGCCGAGCGAGTTGTACGCGCCGACGAACGTGTCGCGGTCCGTGTCGAACCCGTCCGCACGCGTGTTCACGCCGAACACGGCGTAGTGGTCGCGGCGCTCGCGGTACTCGGTCTTGTGGAAGATCGCCGAGCCGTGCGGGCCGTCCTGCTCGACCTCGACCTCGCCGATCGACAGGTTGCGCTGGTAGTTCGTCTGGTCGTCCTGCGCGTTCCACAGGCAGAACTCGACGAACGAGAACAGCGTCGCCGACTTCGGGGCGTCGGACGTGTTCGTGACGGTGACCTTCTGGACCTCGGCGTTCTCGCCGAGCGGGACGAAGAACAGGGTCTGCACGCGCAGACCGTTCCGCTCACCGGTGATCGTCGAGTAGCCCAGGCCGTGCCGCGCCTCGAAGTGGTCGAGGTCCGCCTTCACCGGCAGCCACGACGGGGTCCACACGTCGCCGCCGTCGTTGACGTACAGGTAGCGGCCGCCCGCGTCGGCGGGGATGTTGTTGTAGCGGTAGCGCGTGAGCCGGCGCATCTTGGCGTCGCGGTAGAACGAGTACCCGCCCGCCTGGTGCGAGAGCAGCGAGAAGAACTGCTCCGACCCGAGGTAGTTGATCCACGGGTAGGGGGTGTGGGGCGTCGTGATGACGTACTCGCGCGCCGCGTCGTCGAAGTGGCCGAACCGCATTGGACTTCCTCGGGTGCTCGGAGACGTCCGTGCCCGGTCACCCGTGGATCCGCGTCGGCGCGGTCCGTCGTCGGGCTGTCTGACGCGGCGTCTGATCGGTGCGAGAGCGCTCCCACGCGCCTCACGGAAGGATGATAGCCGCCGGGGGCGATATCGAAAACGTCGCCCCTCCGCACGTCCGTGCAGCGCGCGCGGGCGACGCGTGTCCACAGCCCCGGACCGCGTGAACCGGACGGGCGTCCGGACGACTACCGTGGGCCCGTGCTGCTCTCCGACCGTGACATCAGGGCCGAGCTCGAGTCGGGCCGCGTCGGCCTCGACCCGTACGAGCCGGCGATGCTCCAGCCGTCCAGCATCGACGTGCGCCTCGACCGGTACTTCCGGCTGTTCGACAACCACAAGTACCCGGTGATCGACCCGTCGGTCGACCAGCCCGACCTCACGCGCCTGGTCGAGGTCGAGGACGGCGAGCCGTTCGTGCTGCACCCCGGCGAGTTCGTCCTCGGGTCGACGTACGAGCAGGTCACGCTGCCCGACGACGTCGCCGCGCGGCTCGAGGGCAAGTCGTCGCTCGGCCGGCTCGGGCTGCTCACGCACTCGACGGCCGGCTTCATCGACCCCGGCTTCTCCGGGCACGTGACGCTCGAGCTCTCGAACGTCGCGACGCTGCCCATCCTGCTGTGGCCCGGCATGAAGATCGGCCAGCTCTGCTTCTTCCGCCTGACGTCCGCCGCCGAGCAGCCCTACGGCTCCGCCGCGTACGGCTCGCGCTACCAGGGCCAGCGCGGGCCGACCGCGTCGCGGTCCTTCCAGTCGTTCCACCGGACGCAGGTCTGAGCGGATGGCCGACGCGCTCCCGCGGCTGAACGTCAAGGACGCCTCGATCCGCGACCGGCACCTCCTCGGGCTGCCCGAGGGGATCGAGGTCGACGAGATCGAGGTCCTCGCCATCTCCCGGTTCGCGCAGGCGCACTGGGAGGAGTCGACGCAGGAGGTGCCGCAGCAGCGCGGCTTCGTGCGACCCGTGACCGCCGCGCTCGGCATCCGTGCGGTCTCCGCCGCACCCGCCGTGCGCGCGCTGCGCCTCGCGCGGCTGTCCGCGCTCAGCGGGCCGTTCGGCGTGTCGCCCGAGGACGCCGTGGGACTCGGGCTGCCCGCGTCGACCGCCGTCGTCTACGACCTCGACTGCCCG
>NZ_JAAXOY010000212.1 GCF_012396155.1 Cellulomonas septica
CGCTCTTCCGATCTGCTGCGGCTGGTCCGCGCGCTCGGCGACGAGCGGGCCGCGCGCGCCCGGGAGTCGGAGCGCGCCGACATCGCCGCGCACCTGCACGACTCGGTGCTGCAGACGCTCGCGCTCATCCGCGCCCGGGCCGACGACGCCGCCGAGGTCGCGCGCATGGCGCGTGCGCAGGAGCGCGAGCTGCGCGAGTGGATGTACGACGAGCGTCCCGCCCCCGGCACGTCGGTCGCGGCGGTCGTCAAGGACGTCGTCGCCGAGGTCGAGGACTCGCGGTCCGGCCCGACGGGCGACCCGGTCGCGATCGACGTGGTCGTCGTCGGGGACCGCGTCCCGGACGCCGACACCGAGGCGCTCGTGCAGGCGACGCGCGAGGCGCTCGTCAACGCGGTCGTGCACGGTCGCCCGCCGGTGTCGCTGTACCTCGAGGTGCGGTCCGACGCGGTCGAGGTGTTCGTCAAGGACCGGGGCGACGGGTTCGACGTGGACGCGATCGGACCCGACCGGTTCGGCGTGCGCGAGTCGATCATGGGCCGGGTCCGCCGTCGTGGCGGCACGGCCGAGGTGACCAGCCGGCCGGGTCGCGGCACCGAGGTGCACCTGCTGGTGCCGGTGCGTGCGGCCGCGGCGGCCGAGGGAGGGGAAGCGAGATGAGCACGGACACGACGGGCCCGTCGACGGGGGCCGTGGACGTCGTCCTCGTCGACGACCACCACCTGTTCCGGACCGGGGTGAAGGCGTCGCTCGACGCGGGCGTGCGCGTGGTCGGCGAGGCCGACGACGTCGAGTCGGCGGTCCGCGTGGTGCACGAGCTGCAGCCGCCGGTCGTGCTGCTCGACGTGCACCTGCCGGGTGGCGACGGCGGCGGCGGTGCCGAGGTGATCCGGCGCTGCACCGACCTGGGCGGCACGACGCGGTTCCTCGCGCTGTCGGTGTCGGACGCCGCGGAGGACGTCGTCGCCGTGATCCGGTCCGGCGCGCGCGGCTACGTGACGAAGGCGATCGACGGCGGGGAGCTGTCGGACGCGGTGCGCCGTGTCGCGGGCGGGGACGCGGTGTTCTCGCCGCGGCTCGCGGGCTTCGTGCTCGACGCGTTCGGCGCGGCCGCGGGCGACGTCGCGACGGGCGACGACGAGCTCGACCGGTTGTCGGCGCGCGAGCGCGAGGTCATGCGGCTCATCGCGCGCGGGTACACGTACCGCGAGGTCGCCGCGGAGCTGTTCATCTCCGTCAAGACCGTCGAGACCCATGTGTCGGCGGTGCTGCGCAAGCTCCAGCTGTCGAGCCGGCACGAGCTGACGCGGTGGGCTGCGGCGCGTCGGCTGCTCTGACGCGGTCGGGCGCCGGGGTGCGGCCGGACGTGTGACGCGATCGATCTGACGGAACGTCAGAAACCGTCACGCCTGGCGGCTAGGCTCGGGAGGCATGGAACTCCTGCAGCATCTCCTCCTCTTCCTGCACCTCCTGGGCTGGGCGATCGTGCTCGGCGGCACGCTCGTCACGATGCGCGACAACCGGCTCCCCAAGGGCGCGCTGCACGGGATCCTCACGGCGCTCATCACCGGCATCCTCATGGTCGGCCTGGCCTCGGCCAGCGACGAGCTGCGCGACCCGAACAACGTCAAGGTCGCCGTGAAGCTGGTGATCGCGCTCGTCGTGACCGGGCTGGTCGTGTACGGCACGCGTCGTCCGGAGAAGGTCACGAAGGGCCTGCTCGGCGGCGTCCTGGGCCTCACGGTGCTCAACGTCGCGATCGCGGTCCTCTGGCGCTGACCCGCCGTCCCCGTCGCGCCGCGGCCCCGGACCGCGGCGCGGCCTGACGGCGGCTAGGGTCTGCCGCCATGGGTGTGGTCGGAGAGGTCCTGATCGGCGTCGTCGTGCTCGTCGGGCTGTTCGGGGTCGTCGTGCAGGTGCTGCCCGGCGGCATCCTCGTCGCCGGTGCGGTCATCGCCTGGGGCGTGCTCACGGGCGGCGCCGCAGGCTGGACGGTCGTCGCCGTCGCAGTCCTCGCGACCGGGGTGGCGGCGGTCGGCAAGTACCTGCTCGCGGGTCGGCACCTCCAGCGTCGCGGTGTGCCGAACAGCACGCTCGTGTGGGGCGGCCTGCTGGGCGTCGTCGGCTTCTTCGTCGTCCCGGTCGTCGGTCTGCCGCTCGGGTTCGTCGTCGGCACGTACGCCGCCGAGTGGGTCCGGCTGCGCGAGCACGGTCCCGCGTGGAAGGCCACGGTCGTCGCGCTGCAGGCCACGGGCGTGACGATCCTCGTCGAGCTCGCGGGGGCGCTCGTGACGACCGCCGCGTGGGGCGTGGGGCTCGCCGTCACCTGACGGGAGCGCCCGTCCGCGACGCGGTCCTCGATGCGGCGTCCCGCCCGTCGGCCGGACGCCGCCCGGCACCTCCTGCCTGTGCGCGGCGGTCCCTCGGTGTCGGTGGCGACGCCTACGCTTGCCCTGTCATGACATCGCTGTTCGAGAGCCTTTCCCTGCCCGTGCCCGGTGGCGCCGTCCCGTCGCGCCGGACGGCCGGTGAGCCGTCCGGTCTGCCCGCCGTCGTGCCCCCGCGCGGTGAGGACGACGCCGCCCAGGAGCGTGACGCCCGCCGCCAGGAGCGCGCGGACGCGCTGCTCGTCGGGCTCAACCCGCAGCAGAAAGAGGCCGTCGTCCACAGCGGCGGCCCGCTGCTCATCGTCGCCGGCGCCGGCTCGGGCAAGACGCGCGTGCTGACGCACCGGATCGCCCACCTGCTGGCCACGCGCCGGTCGCGCCCGGGCGAGATCCTGGCGATCACGTTCACCAACAAGGCCGCCGCGGAGATGCGCGAGCGCGTCGAGCACCTGGTCGGGCCGTCCGCCCGGAACATGTGGGTCTCGACGTTCCACTCCGCGTGCGTGCGGATCCTGCGGCGCGAGGCCGCGACGCTCGGCCTGCGGTCCAGCTTCTCGATCTACGACGCCGCCGACTCGCAGCGTCTGCTCACGCTCGTCGCGCGCGAGCTCGACCTCGACCCGAAGAAGTACCCGGCGAAGGCGCTCTCGGCGAAGATCTCCGCGCTCAAGGACGAGCTCGTCGACCCCGAGACGTTCGCGGCGACCAGCGGCGGGGGAGCGGCGAACGACTTCGACACCGCGCTCGCGCAGGTCTACACGCGCTACCAGGCGCGGCTGCGGCAGGCGCAGGCGCTCGACTTCGACGACCTCATCATGTCGACCGTCCACCTGCTGCAGGGCTTCCCGGCGGTCGCCGAGCACTACCGGCGGCGGTTCCGGCACGTGCTCGTCGACGAGTACCAGGACACCAACCACGCGCAGTACATGCTCGTGCGCGAGCTCGTCGGCCACAGCGGCTCGGCGGCGGGCGCCGACGGCGAGGAGGTGCCGCGCGGCGAGCTCACGGTCGTCGGCGACGCCGACCAGTCGATCTACGCGTTCCGCGGTGCGTCGATCCGCAACATCCTCGAGTTCGAGGCCGACTACCCCGACGCGCGCACGATCCTGCTCGAGCAGAACTACCGCTCGACGCAGACGATCCTGTCCGCCGCCAACGCGGTCATCAGCCGCAACCCCGGCCGCAAGCCCAAGCGGCTGTGGACCGACTCCGGTCAGGGCGCGCAGATCGTCGCGTACGTCGCGGACACCGAGCACGAGGAGGCGCGCTTCGTCGCGCAGGAGATCGACCGCCTCGGCGACTCCGACGGCGTGCGCCCCGGTGACGTCGCGATCTTCTACCGCGCGAACGCGCAGTCCCGCGCGCTCGAGGAGGTGCTGATCCGCGTCGGCCTCCCGTACAAGGTCGTCGGCGGCACGCGCTTCTACGAGCGCAAGGAGATCAAGGACGCCGTCGCGTACCTGCGCGCGATCGCGAACCCCGACGACGACGTCAACCTGCGCCGCATCCTCAACGTGCCCAAGCGCGGGCTCGGGGACCGGTCGGAGTCGATGGTCGCGTCGTTCGCCGAGCGCGAGCGCATCTCGTTCGGCGCCGCGCTCGACCGGCTCGACGAGGTGCCCGGGCTCGGGACGCGCGCGATCACGGGGCTGTCGTCGTTCGCCGCGATGATGTCCGACCTGCGCGTGCTCGCGTTCCAGGGCGCCGGCCCCGCCGAGGTGCTCGGGGCCGTGCTCGACCGGTCCGGCTACCTCGCCGAGCTGCGGGCCAGCGAGGACCCGCAGGACGCGTCGCGCGTCGAGAACCTCGCGGAGCTGCACGCCGTCGCGACCGAGTTCGAGCAGAGCGACCCCGACGGCGACCTCGCCGACTTCCTCGAGCGCGTCTCGCTCGTCGCCGACTCCGACCAGATCCCGACGCCCGACGGCGGGGACGGGGACGACGAGGACGCGCCGCGCCAGCCGGACCAGGGCGTCATCACGCTCATGACGCTGCACACCGCCAAGGGGCTCGAGTTCCCCGTCGTGTTCCTCACGGGCATGGAGGACGGGACGTTCCCGCACATGCGCTCGCTGACGGACACCGACCAGCTCGCCGAGGAGCGCCGGCTCGCCTACGTCGGGCTGACCCGCGCGCGCGAGCGGCTCTACATCTCGCGCGCCGCGGTCCGCACGGCGTGGGGTGTGCCGAACGAGTTCCCGCCCAGCCGTTTCCTCGACGACCTGCCCGAGGAGCTCGTCGACTGGCGGCGGCGCGAGTCGTCGACGTCGTCGCTGCGCGGCGGCTGGGGATCCGGGTTCGGGTCCGGCGGCTACGGCTCCGGTCGCGCCGGGTCGGGCGGCTACGGCTCGGGCTCCGGCTCGGGCGGCTACCGGTCCGGCGGACGGACCGAGCGGGCGAAGGAGACGAAGCCCACCCTGCCGTCGACGGGCGCCAAGTTCGGGTCCGCGACCCCGCGTGGCGACGTCCCGACGCTCGCGATCGGTGACCGCGTGACGCACGACGCCTACGGGCTCGGCACGGTCGTCGGGCTCGAGGGCGCCGGGCCGAACGCCGTCGCGAAGGTCGACTTCGGCACCGAGGGCACCAAGCGCCTGCTGCTGCGCTACTCGCCGGTCACCAAGCTCTGACACGCCGCCGCCCGGAAGGGCGGCGCGCCGTCCTCACTCGTGGGTGACGTGCCCGATCGCGGCGTCTCGCGGCGCGTGCGCGCGGGCGGACCAGGGGCGGGGACGCCAGGGGCGGGGACTGCCAGGGCGTTCGCACGGGCTCGTCGCACGACCAGGACGGC
>NZ_JAAXOY010000213.1 GCF_012396155.1 Cellulomonas septica
CGCGTCCGTCGCGTCGGCGTGACCGGCAGCGGCGACCACCTCGTGGCCCACGACGGCGTCCGAGGGGCTCTCGTCAGCATGCGCCGGGGCGATCTCGTCCGCGGGCTCCTGCTGGTCCCAGGCGGCGTCCGACCGGCCGTCGTCGACGTGCTCGGTGTGGTCCGTCGGCGCGTCCTGGTGCCAGGCGGCGTCCGACCGGCCGTCATGCAGGTGCTCGGTCTCGTCCACGGGGGCCCGCTGGTCCCACGCGTCGTCCTGCCCACGGTCGTCGTGGTGCTCGGTCGCGTCCGCGGGCAGGTGCTGGTCCCACGCGACGGCGGACGGGTCCTGGTCCGGCACGTCGACGGGAAGGCCCGGATCCGGCGCCGTGACCGGCCCGTGGGCGTCGGGCGCGTCGGCCGGCGAGGCGAGCACGGAGAGGTCGTCCGCGTCCTGGCCCAGCACGTGCGCCAGGGGCGCGTCGAGCGGGCGGACGAGCGCGTCGTCGTCGACGTGCACGACGTCGGGCGGCACGTCGTCGTCGCGACCGGCGACCTCCGCGGGAGCTGCTGGGTACGGGTCGGCGGCAAGGTCGTCCCGACCCGCGACGACGTCGTCGGGCTCCGTCGACCCGGGCGCGGCAGCGGCGTCCGCGTCCCCGTCCTCGACCGTCGTCGCAAGTTCGTCCGCGACGTCGTCCGCAGGCGCGACGTCGGAAGGCTCGTCCGACGCGCTCGGCCGGCCCGCGCTCGGCCGGTCGACGTGCGGCTGGTCGGCGCTCGGGATGTCGACGCCCGGGTTGTCGACGTGCGGCAGGTCGGCGGGCGCGTCGTCGGGGCGGTCGGGGTGCTGGTCGCTCATGCCTTGAACAGGTGCCGGCGGATCGAGGCGGCGTTCGAGAAGATCCGGATGCCGAGGACGACGACGACCGCGGTGGACAGCTGGGACCCGACGCCGAGCTGGTCGCCGAGGAACACGATGAGCGCGGCGACGACGACGTTGGACAGGAACGACGTGAGGAAGACGCGGTCGTCGAAGATGCCGTCGAGCATGGCGCGCAGGCCGCCGAAGAGGGCGTCGAGCGCGGCGACGACCGCGATGGGCAGGTACGGCTGCAGCTCGGGCGGGACGGTGGGCTGCAGCACGAGGCCCACGACGACCCCGACGACGAGCCCGATCACTGCGATCACGTACGTTCCCTCCCCGGATGACGTGCCGACCCTGCCACACCGGCCGCCTCGTCCGCACCCTCCGCCGACGCACCGGCGTCCTCGGTGGCGGGCGGCTCGTCGCTCGTCGTGGACGGCGTCGGCGGGGTGAGGCGCGACTCCTCCGGCACGGTCGCGTCGTGCAGCTTGACCTGGCCCGCGCCGGGCAGCTCGAGCTCGGTCTGCGACGACATGTCGACGCCGATGCCCCAGGTGTTGCGCAGCGTCGCGAGGAGCTGCCCCGCAGAGCTGCGGGCGATGTCGGTCTGCATCGCGACGGGGTCGCCGACGGCCTCCACGACGTACGGGCTGACGAGCGGCACGAGGTCCACGCGGACGACCGGGCCCGAGCTGCGGATCGCGGAGGTCGCGGTGAGCCGCTCGCCGTTGATCGCGACCGCCTCGGCGCCTGCCGCCCACAGCCCGTTGACGAGCACCTGGAGGTCGTAGTCCTGCACGCGCGACGACGGGGCCTCCACGCCGCTGTCGGGGTCGACCGGCGCGTCGGTGAGGACGATCCGCAGCCCGGTGCCCGTGACGGGCACGACCCCGGCCGCGATCTGGCTCGCCTCGAGCTCGGCGGCGAGCGCGGGGTCGACGTCGTCGAGCGCGGCCTCCTGAAGCCCGCGCACCTCGTCGCTGAGCGCGGCGATGTCGCTCTCGAGCGCCTCGGCCTCCGCGTCGTGCTGCTCGATCTGGTTCTGGAGCAGGTTGCGGGCCGCGACGACGGACGGCGGTGGCGTGCGCAGCGACACGGCTGCGGTGACCGTCCCGAGGCCGAGCAGGACCCCGAGCACGAGGAGCAGCGCGGCACCCCGTCGGGTGCGCGGCGGGCGAGTGCCGGTGCGGCGGCCCTCCGCGGCGGCGGCGTAGCCGGGGTCGAGCGGGCGCCGGTACACCTCGTTGAGGAGCGTCATCGACGCGTCGGGGGCGGGCCGCTGCACCGCGTCGCCGTGCCGGGAGGTCATGCCGTGGCCGTCCTGCCGCGCAGCAGGTCGCGCGCCTGCACGAGGTACAGCGCACCCGCGAACCAGTAGAGGCCGACGCCCCACAGCGCGCAGGCCCACCCGAGCACCGACGCGACGGGCCCGAGCGGCGCCGCCCACTGGCCGAGCAGCAGCAGCGGGAACGCGTACAGCAGGGCGAACGTGCCGGCCTTGCCGGCCATGTGCACGGGCAGCGGGCCCCAGCCGGCCCGGGCGAGACGCAGGAAGACGCCCGCGAGCAGCACGTCGCGTGCGACGAGGACGACGAGCAGCCACCACGGCACGGCACCGCGCCACACGAGCCCGACGAGCGTGACGAGGATGAAGAGGCGGTCGGCCGCCGGGTCGAGCAGCTGCCCGAGCCGCGACACCTGGTGGAGCCGCCGGGCGAGCACGCCGTCGAGCCAGTCGGACGCGCCCGACACCGCGAGCACGACGACCGCCCAGCCGTCGTGGCCGGTCGCGATGAGCCAGCCGAACACCGGCACCAGCAGCAGGCGGACGAAGCTCACGAGGTTGGGCACCGTCAGCACGCGGGGTGTGACGAGCTCGTTCTGGCTCACTGCCTCCCCCGTCGCTCTCGGTGCTTGCGGCGACGATCCTACGGCGCTCGCCCCCGCCGACCTGCTCCCCCGTCCACGTCCGCGCGTCGGAGCCGTCCACCCCGCGGGCGTCCCACCCACTGCCGGTGCGCCTCCACGCCACCCCGCGCGTCCGACCGGCACGGCGTGCGAGGCTGCGAGCGTGACCCACCACAACGACACCGACGTCATCCGCCGCCTCCTGACGACTCCGGGCCGCTGGGCCGTCGTCGGGCTGTCGACGAACACCGCGCGCGCCGCGTACGGCGTCTCCGAGTTCGTGCAGGCGCGCGGGAACGAGATCGTCCCGGTGCACCCGAGCGCGCCGACGGTCCACGGTGCGACGGGATACGCGACGCTCGCGGACGTCCCCGGCGACGTCGACGTCGTCGACGTGTTCGTCAACAGCGCGCTCGCCGGTGCCGTCGTCGACGAGGCGATCGCGGTCGGCGCGCGCGCGGTGTGGCTGCAGCTCGGCGTCGTGGACGAGGACGCGGCCGCCCGTGCCGCCGCGGCGGGCCTCGACGTCGTCATGGACACGTGCCCGATCATCGAGGCGCGCCGGCTCGGTCTCTGAGCACGACGCGGCCCGCCCGGGCGCCCGTGCGCGCAACCCTCGTCGTGTGCGCGAACTCACCTGCTCCTTGCCGACCACCGGACGCCCCGCGCCCGTAGACTGGTCGGCGACTACCGGAGTTCGTCGCGCGTCCCCCGTCGAGCCTGCACCCTGTGCGGGCTCGTGTCGTGAAGTCTGGGCACCGTCCTGGTGCCGTCGGGTGTGCGGGGCAGCAGCGACCCGCCGTCCGCCGTCCCGGCGCACGGTTCAGGGCTCCCCCGCTCCACCGAACGGTTCCCCCATGAGCACCCTCGTGCCCCCTGCCCCCACGACCGACGCGACCGAGACGCCGGCCCCCCGGTTCGACGACCTCGGCCTGCCCGCCGCCCTCGAGCGCGCGGTGGCCGACCTCGGCTTCGTCACCCCCTCCGCCATCCAGGCCCAGGCCATCCCCGCGCTCCTCGCGGGCCGCGACATCGTCGGTGTCGCGCAGACCGGCACCGGCAAGACCGCCGCGTTCGGCCTGCCGCTCCTCGCGTCGGTCGACGCGGACACCGCCGGTGTCCAGGCCGTCGTCCTCACCCCGACGCGCGAGCTCGCGATGCAGGTCGCCGACGCGATCTCCTCGTTCGCGACGCACCTGCCCGGTCTGGGCGTCGTCGCCGTCTACGGCGGCTCCCCGTTCCTGCCGCAGCAGCGTGCGCTCGCGCGCGGCGCGCAGGTCGTCGTCGGCACCCCCGGCCGCGTCCTCGACCACCTCGACCGCGGCACGCTCGTCATGGACCAGGTCCGCTACCTCGTGCTCGACGAGGCCGACGAGATGCTGCGCATGGGCTTCGCCGAGGACGTCGACCGCGTCCTGTCCTCGACGCCCGACCGCCGCCAGGTCGCCCTGTTCTCCGCGACGATGCCCGCGCCGATCCGCCGGGTCGCCGAGCAGCACCTGCACGAGCCCGTCGAGATCACCGTGGCGCGGCAGTCGTCGACCGTCACGACGGTCCGGCAGACCTACGCGGTCGTGCCCCACCGCCACAAGATCGGCGCGCTCGGCCGCGTCCTGTCGGTCACCGACGCCGACGCGACCATCGTGTTCGTCCGCACGCGCGGTGCGGCCGAGGAGGTCGGCAGCGCGCTCGTCGAGCGCGGCATCTCCGCCGCGCACATCTCCGGCGACGTCGCGCAGGGCGACCGCGAGAAGATCGTCGACCGCCTGCGCACCGGCGCCCTGGACGTGCTCGTCGCGACCGACGTCGCCGCGCGCGGCCTCGACGTCGAGCGCATCGGCCTCGTCGTGAACTTCGACGTGCCGCGCGAGGCCGAGACGTACGTGCACCGCATCGGCCGGACCGGCCGGGCCGGTCGCGAGGGCGAGGCGCTGTCCTTCGTCACCCCGTCGGAGCAGTCGCGCCTGCGCACGATCGAGCGCACCACGCGCGTCCCGATGGAGCAGGTCCAGATCCCGTCGCCCGCCGAGGTGAGCGGTCACCGGGTCACGCGCCTGCTCGACCGTGCGCCCGAGCGTGCCGCGCTCGGCCGGCTCGAGGTGTACCGCGACGCGATCGCCGCGCACCTCGCGGCCCACCCGGGCACCGACCCCGTCGACCTGCTCGCGTCCGTCGCGGCGCTCGCCGTCGGCGACGAGGGTCCCGCGGCGCGCACGGGCGACGACCTGGACGACGCGCTCGAGCGCGCGCGCCTCACGCCCGGCAAGCACGAGCGCACGGTCGGCCACGAGGACCGTCCGCCGCGCGAGCGTCGCCGCAGCGACACGCACATCGCGGGCGGTCCGCCGCGCTGGCGCGTCGCGGTCGGCCACCGTGACGGCCTGCAGCCGGGTGCGCTCGTGGGGGCGCTCACCGGCGAG
>NZ_JAAXOY010000214.1 GCF_012396155.1 Cellulomonas septica
CGGACGGGCAGGACCGACACGCGACCGTAACGGAACCGTGACAGATCTCCAACCCCGTGCCGGGGTCCGACCGGGGTGAAAGAGGTCACACCTCGACGTCGCCGCAGGTCAGGGCCGCGCGGCCCCGGCAACAACCCGCGCACCGTGCAGGTGGGCCTCGGCGCCTCCGCGGCGGCCCTGTTCCCGCTCGGCGAGCCCGCCGCGGGCGGGTCCGGCGGCGGTGACGAGCCGAGCGACGGCCCGACGCCCACCCCGGGCACCGACGACGGCGGCACGCAGTCGTCCTCGACCGGCGGCGGCGGCATCACCGCGTCCCGCGTCGCGCAGCTCACCGTCAACGGGCTGGTGTTCGGCACGCTGCTCGCGCTCGCGAGCGTCGGCCTCTCGCTCATCTACGGCACGACGGGCCTGAGCAACTTCGCGCACGGCGAGCAGGTGTCGCTCGGCGGCATCCTCGCGTACGTCGGCACGCAGCTCGTCGGGCTCCCGCTCATCCCCTCGGCGATCATCGCGGTGCTCCTCGGGGCGGCGTCCGGGTGGCTCCAGGACGCGATCCTGTGGCGCCCGCTGCGCCGGCGCGGCGTCGGCATGATCCAGCAGATGATCGTGACGATCGGCCTGTCGATGGCGATCTCGTACGTGTACCAGTTCTTCTTCGGGGCCGGTCCGCTGCGCATCGTCACCGAGACCCCGACGTCCGTGACGCTCGGGCCGGTGCGCCTCACCGTCACGACGCTCTGGTCGATGCTCATCGCGGTCGTCGCGCTGGCCGGCGTCGCGTACTTCCTGCTGCGGACCCGGGCCGGTCGTGCCACGCGCGCCGTCTCCGACAACCCGGCCCTGTCCGCCGCGTCCGGCATCTCCGTCAACCGCACGATCCGCCTCGTGTGGGTCATCGGCGCGGGGCTCGCGGCGCTCGGCGGCGTGCTGGTCGGCCTCTACTTCGGCGCGACGTCGTGGTACTCGGGCGGCGCGATGCTGCTGCTCATGTTCGCGGCCGTCACCCTGGGCGGCCTCGGTGCCGCGTTCGGGGCGCTCGCCGGATCGATCGTCATCGGCCTCGTCGTCGAGCTGTCGAGCCTCTGGATCCCGACCGACATGCGCTACGCGTCGGCGCTCGTGATCCTCATCCTCGTCCTGCTGGTCCGGCCGCAGGGCATCCTCGGCCGCGCGACGCGCGTCGGATAACGGAGACACACCATGGACTGGTCACGCATCCTCCCGATCGTCCTCGGCGAGTTCTTCGCGCCGACGACCGCCGCGTACGCGCTCGCCGCGATCGGCCTCAACATCCACTTCGGCCTCACCGGCCTGCTCAACATGGGCCAGGCGGGCTTCATGCTCCTCGGCGCGTACGGCTTCGCGATCGCCACGATCGCGGGCTGGCCGCTGTGGGCCGCGGTGCTCGTCGCGATCGCCGCCGCGACCGTGTTCGCGCTCATCCTCGGCATCCCCACGCTGAAGCTCCGCGGCGACTACCTCGCGATCGTCACGATCGCGGCCGCCGAGATCGTCCGCCTCGTCGGGCGCTCCACGGCCCTCACGGACCTCACGGGTGCGTCGAGCGGCCTGCGCGGCAACCAGTACAAGCACACGTTCCAGGACGCCTCACCGTTCCCCGACGGGAACTGGGCCATCGGGCCGTTCGAGTACGCGGTCAACGCGTCGAACAGCTGGTGGCTGCGGATCGTCGGCTGGGCCGTCGTGCTGCTCGCCTGCCTGCTCGTGTGGCTGCTCATCCGCTCCCCGTGGGGCCGCGTGCTCAAGGGCATCCGCGAGGACGAGGACGCCGTGCGCTCGCTCGGCAAGAACGTCTACAGCTACAAGATGCAGTCGCTCGTGCTCGGCGGCGTGATCGGTGCGGTCGCGGGCATCCTGTACGTGCTGCCACGCGCCGTCCAACCCGACTCGATGGGCCGCTCCATGACGTTCTTCGTCTGGACGATCCTGCTGCTCGGCGGGGCCGCGACCGTGTTCGGGCCCGTGCTCGGGTCGATCATCTTCTGGGCCGTGCTGGCCTTCATCAAGATCACGATGCGCGAGGTCGTCCCCACGACGGTGCTGCGCAACGAGCAGATCGAGCAGTTCGGCTGGATCATCGTCGGCGTCACGCTGATGCTGCTGATCATCTTCCGGCCACAAGGCATCCTCGGCGACAAGAAGGAGCTCGCGATCAATGCCCACTGAGCCCTCAGCCGCCGCCCCCGTCGTCGCCACGCCGTCGACGGCCGCGCGCGACGCCGCGGTCGCCGCCCTGCGCGACGTGCCGCACGAGCCGGGCGCCCGCAAGCCCGACCCGATCCTGGTCGCGGACGACGTCCGCCGGCACTTCGGTGGCGTCAACGCCGTCGACGTCGACCACGTCGAGATCCAGCGCGGTGCCATCACGGCCCTCATCGGCCCGAACGGCGCCGGCAAGACGACCCTGTTCAACCTGCTCACGGGCTTCGACAAGCCCAACAGCGGGCGCTGGACGTTCGACGGGAAGTCGCTCGGCGGCGTCCCCGCCGCACGCGTCGCGCGGGCCGGCATGGTCCGCACGTTCCAGCTGACCAAGGCGCTCAACCGCATGACCGTCATCGAGAACATGCGGCTCGGTGCCACCGCGCAGCCCGGCGAGAACCTGTTCGCCGCGCTCGTCGCGCCGCTGTGGCGCGGCCGCGAGCAGGAGATCACGGCGCAGGCCGAGGAGCTCCTCACGCGGTTCAAGCTCGACACCAAGCGCGACGACTTCGCCGGCAGCCTGTCGGGCGGTCAGCGCAAGCTGCTCGAGATGGCGCGCGCGCTCATGGCGAAGCCGCGCATGATCATGCTCGACGAGCCCATGGCGGGCGTGAACCCCGCGCTCACCCAGTCGCTGCTCGGGCACATCCAGGCGCTGCGCGACGACGGCACGACCGTGCTGTTCGTCGAGCACGACATGCACATGGTCCGGCACATCTCCGACTGGGTGATCGTCATGACCGAGGGCCGCATCGTCGCCGAGGGGCCGCCCGAGTCCGTCATGCAGAACCCCGCCGTGATCGACGCCTACCTCGGCGCGCACCACGACACCGACCTCGGGGACGACGCGCTCCTCGACGACGCCGTGCTCGAGCAGCTCCGGGCCGAGGACGAGGAGGGGTCGCGATGAGCGACGCGATGGACGCCGTCACCCGGGACGACCACGACGCCGCCCCCGCCGACACGGCGGTCGCCGTCGGCGACCGGGCCGCGCTCCACCGCGGAGCGCCTCCCGGCGAGCCGCTGCTGGCCGCGACGGACCTCGTCGCCGGGTACCTGCCCGGCGTCGACATCCTCAACGGGTGCAACCTCGTGCTGCACCCCGGTGAGCTCGTCGGCATCATCGGGCCGAACGGCGCGGGCAAGTCGACGCTGCTCAAGTCGCTGTTCGGGCTCGTGCCCGTCCGCTCGGGGTCGGTCACGCTCGGCGGCGAGGCGATCACGAACCTGCGCGCCGACCACCTGGTGCGGCGCGGCGTCGGGTTCGTGCCGCAGACGAACAACGTGTTCCCCTCGCTCACGATCGAGGAGAACCTGCAGATGGGGGCCTACCAGGCGCCCCGGAAGTTCAACGAGCGGTTCGCGTTCGTCGCCGACCTGTTCCCGACGCTCGGCGAGCGCCGCAAGCAGCGGGCGGGGTCCCTGTCGGGCGGCGAGCGGCAGATGGTCGCGATGGCGCGCGCGCTCATGATGGAGCCGACCGTCCTGCTGCTCGACGAGCCGTCCGCGGGCCTGTCCCCCGTCAAGCAGGACGAGACGTTCCTGCGCACGCGGCGCATCAACAAGGCGGGCGTGTCCGTGGTCATCGTCGAGCAGAACGCCCGGCGCGCGCTGCAGATCTGCGACCGCGGGTACGTGCTCGACCAGGGCCGCAACGCGTACTCCGGGCCCGGCCGGGACCTCATGCACGACCCGAAGGTCATCCAGCTGTACCTCGGCACGCTCGCGACGGACGTCGAGAGCGCCGCGCGACGGCCCGACGACAAGGGCACGCCTCCCGCGGGCGTCTGACGGACGGCGGACGGCCCGCGGGGTGCTCCCCCGCGGGCCGTCGTCGCGTCCGCCTGCAGGGTCACGCGCCCCGCGTCGCTGCCTGGCGGGTCGCGTCAGCCGGCGTCGGTCGGGACGCCGCTCGTGCGTCCCGGCTCGACCTTGACCTCGCCGTGCGGTCGTCCGGTGATCCCGAGCTCGTCGGCGAGGAACAGGAACGCCTTCCCGTACGGGTGGTCGCGCACGTCGTCGCGCACGACGTCCCAGTCGATCTGCTCGCGCAGCGCCCGCACGATCGCGAGCAGGCGGCCGAAGTCGCACGCGTGCTCCCCCAGCACCCGCATCTTCGTCGACACGATCTGCGTCGCGCCCAGCACCGGCATGCGCACCGCGAGGACCTCGAGCTCGTCGCTGTGGTCCAGCAGCTTGCGCGTGACCGGCTCGCCGACCATGCGGAACAGCACGTCGACGAGCTGACCGTGGTGGAACGCCTTGAACAGCCAGTTCTCGGCGGGCTGCTCGACGATCAGCCCCGCCGCGGCGATCGCCGCCTTCGCGCGCTCGACGTCCTCCTCCGGCACCGCGAAGTCCGCGTCGTGGCTCGGCTCGGGCGCACCGCGCGCCCACGCGGCGTACCCGCCGACGAGCGCGAACGGGATCTGCGCGTCCGTGAGGGCGACCGCGACGAGCCGCAGGCCGTCCTGCAGCGCCGTGCGGTCGTCCGGCGGGTTCTCGAGGGCTCCCTGCACCGTCATCGGGCCATCCTTCATCCCGCCGCGCAGACCCGCAGGTCGACGACAAGAATCGCGAGGGTGCGACTCGCGACCTTCAACATCCTGCACGGCCGGTCCACCGTGGACGGCGAGGTGGACCTCGGCCGGTTCGCCGCCGCGGTGCGCGGCCTCGACGCCGACGTGCTCGCCCTCCAGGAGGTCGACCGCGACCAGCCCCGCTCGCACGGCGCCGACCTCACGGTCGTCGCGGCCGACGCGATGGGCGCGCCGCACCACCGGTTCGTCGCGACGCTGCACGGCGAGCCGGGCCTCTGGACGGCGGCGACGGGCGACCGCGAGCCGTCGACCGCCCGGTACGGCATCGCGCTCCTGAGCCGGCACCCGGTCCGCGAGTGGCGCGTCCTGACCCTCCC
>NZ_JAAXOY010000215.1 GCF_012396155.1 Cellulomonas septica
ACCGGTGAAGGACGAGTGGCTCGTCAAGGCGCTGGGCGTCCTCGCGCAGATGCCCGTCATGCCGTCCCGGTACCTGCCGCGCGTCGTCGACCTGTCGGTCTCCGGTCCCGCCCGCCCGCGGGCCGCCACGCCCTGACCCTCACGCCCGTCCCCGGAGAACCATGCCCCCGGTCTCGCTCGTCCTGTTCCCGGGACGCCACCACCTCGTCACCGCGTTCCAGGTCGACTACCTGCGCTCCCTGCTCGACGGTCACGAGGTCGACGACGCGGGCCGCCCGATCGAGGTCGCGCCCGGCGCCGAGGTGGTGTGGGCGGTCACGTCCGCGACGCACACCGGCACGCGCCGCAACCCGCTGCCCGCGCACCGCCGTGAGTCCCTCGTCGAGCGCGTGAGCGTCGCCGCGGACCTGCCGTCCGTCGTCGCCCCGGTCGCCGACGTGCCGCCGTCGGCCCGCTTCGCGAGCACCGTCCTCGCGTCGGTCGAGCTCACGACCGGCCGCCGCCCGACGCCGGAGAACACGGTCGTCGCGTGCTCGACGCCCGAGGTCGCGGCGCTGTACGCCGCCGCCGGGTTCCGCGTCGCACCCGTCGAGGCCGGCGTCACGCCCGCGCCGCCGCGGCCGTGGGACGTGCTCGAGCGCGTGGTCGCGGACGACCCGTCCTGGCGGGACCTCGCGCACCCGCAGACGGTCGCGTTCTACGACCGCTACCGGCTCGCCGACCAGATCCGGCTCATCCACACCGACCCGACCGTCGGCTCGGAGGGCGACCTCACCGAGACGCGCGACTACCGCACGTACACCGCGGCGTTCGACGACGCGTCGGACCGCAAGTGGACGCAGGTCGCGCCGCACGTCGTGCCCGGCACGGTCGTCGACCTCGGCTGCGCCGCAGGCGGCCTGCTGGAGCGTGCCGCGCGCGACCCGCGGCTCGTCGAGTCCGACCTGTACGGCGTCGACGTGTCCCGGCACCTCGTCGCCGAGGCCGAGCACCGCAAGGCGCAGGGGGTCTTCGCCAACCCCAACGTGTTCTTCGCGCAGCGCAACCTGCTGCGGTCGTCGGTCTTCCCGGAGTCGTCGGTCAGCACCACCATCACGGTGGCGCTCACGCACGAGATCTCGTCCTACGGCAACGGCGTCGCGGACCTGCGCCTGCTGGCCGAGCGGATCTTCCGCCACACCGCCCCGGGCGGCGTCTGGATCAACAGCGACGTCCTCGGCCCCGACGACGGCGACCGCCTGGTCGACCTGGTCCTCGACGGCCCCGTGCGCCCCGACCGCGCGGTCGCGGCGGACCTGTCCGGGCGCGACCGCGCCTCGGTGCACGACCACGTCGACGCCCTCACGCCCGCCGAGCGGTTCGTGCAGTTCGCGCACGACTTCCCGGCGCTGTCGGGTGCCGACCTCGCGGTGAAGGCGCAGGTCGCCGACGCTGCGACCGCGACCGTCACGCTGCCGCTGCGCGGCGCGATGGAGTTCCTCACGACCCGCGACTACGTCGACTCGTGGCTGTCGGAGTGCCACGAGCGGTTCTGCGACATGACGTGGGCCGACTGGGTCGACCTGCTGACGTCGGTCGGCTTCGAGGTCGCCGTCGGCTCGGCCCCGTGGACCAACGACTGGCTCGTCGAGAACCGCCTCTCGGTCGGCGCCGCGCTCCGCGACCCCGCCACGGGCGACCCGGTCCCGTGGCCGGTCACGCACCTGCTCATGGTGGCCCGCAAGCCCCGCTGACCCGGGACCACCGGACCCGGCCCCGCGCGACCCCCGGCGGCCTCCCGCGCCCCGCGCCCCGCGTCAGGGGCGGGCGGCGAAGCGCTCCAGCAGCTCGGCGTGGCCGGACACGATGATGATGTCGTTCTGCGAGATGCGGGTCTCGGGCGTCGCGTAGACGAAGTCGATGCCCGGGCTCTTCACGCCGATGACCGTCACGCCGTAGCGCTCGCGGATGTTGGACTGCGCGAGCGTGAAGCCCTGCGTCTCCTTCGGCGGGCGCATCTTCACGACGGTGAACCCGTCCTCGACCTCGATGTAGTCGAGCAGCTTGCCGGACACCAGGTGCGCCACGCGCGAGCCGGCATCGGCCTCGGGGAGGATCACGTGGTGCGCGCCGATGCGCTGCAGGATGCGCGCGTGCTCGGCGGAGATCGCCTTGGCCCAGATCTGCGGGATCCCCATGTCGACGAGGTTCCCGGCGATGAGCACGGACGCCTCGATGTAGGACCCGACGCCGACGACGGCGACGGGGAAGTCGCGCGCGCCGAGCTGCTCGAGCGCCTCGGGGTTGGTCGCGTCGGCCTCGACGAGCGGCACGCGTCCGGCCCACTGGACGACGAGGTCGGGGTCCCGCTCGACGGCGAGCACGTCCTGGCCCAGGCGGTCCAGGGTGGCGGCGATCGCGGACCCGAACCGGCCGAGCCCGATGACGAGGACGCCCGCGTCCTTCTTCGACCCGCGCCCGGTGGTGCGGGCGGTGTCCCGCGAGGTGTCAGCCAATGATCGGCCTTTCTTCCGGCAGCCGGATGACCCGACGACGGTTGCGCAGCGCGAGCGCCGCCGCAAGCGTCATCGTGCCGGTCCGGCCGATGAACATGAGCACGGTGAGCACGTACTTCCCGGCGTCGGG
This sequence comes from Cellulomonas septica, assembly GCF_012396155.1. GTDB lineage: Bacteria > Actinomycetota > Actinomycetes > Actinomycetales > Cellulomonadaceae > Cellulomonas > Cellulomonas septica. Next base: position 2,626 of record NZ_JAAXOY010000215.1, read on the forward strand.
CAGGTCCATCGTGATGCCGGTGGACAGGCCGCACGTGGCGAACGCCGAGATGGTCTCGAAGAGGATGACGTCGAGCGCCTCGCCGGTGATCGCGAGCAGCAGCAGCGACGCGACGAGCACGAACGTCGCGGAGATGAACGACACCGCGATCGCGACCTGCAGCGCCTCGCGCGGGATGCGCCGGCCGTACGCCTCGACGTCGCGGTCGCCACGCGCCTCGGCGACGATCGCGAGCAGCATGACGGCGAGCGTCGTGACCTTGATGCCGCCCGCGGTCGACGCGGAGCCGCCGCCGACGAACATGAGCGCGTCCATGAGCAGCCACGTGCCCTCGTGCATCTCGGCGATGTCGAAGGTCGTGAAGCCGCCCGAGCGCGGCATGACGCCCGCGAACAGCGACGCGAGGAACGTCGCGCTCGGGTCGAGCCCGCCGAACGTCTCGGGGTTGGTCCACTCGAACGCGGCGACGATGAGCGACCCGAACACGACGAGCGCGACGCTCGTGGTCAGCGTGAGCTTCGAGTGCAGGTTCCAGCGCCGCGGGCGGCGCAGGCTGCCGGCGATGTTGAGGATGACGGGGAAGCCGAGCGAGCCGACGAACACGCCGACGATGATCGGCAGGAGCACCCACCAGTCGGACGCGTAGGGGAACAGCCCGTCGGGCGTCGGGACGAAGCCCGCGTTGTTGAACGAGGAGACGCCGTAGAAGATCGCGTGCCAGGCGGCCTCGCCCCAGCTCTCGTCGTACATGTGGAACCGCGGCAGCAGGATCAGCGCGATCGCGACCTCGAACGCGGTCGACGTGATGATGACCGTGTTGACCAGCGAGCCGACCTCGCCGAGCCGCGTGAACTTCGTCTCCGACGACACGAGCAGCCGCTGCGTCAGGCCGAGGCGCCGGCTCACCGCGAGGCCGAGCAGCGACGCGAGCGTCATGACGCCCAGGCCGCCGATCTTGATCGCCACGAGGATGACGACGAGCCCCCACGTCGACCAGTACTCACCGGTCGGCACCGTGACCAGGCCCGTGACCGTCGTCGCGGACGTCGCGGTGAACAGCGCGTCGGCGAACGGCGCCTGCTCGCCCGACGTGGTGGCCCACGGCGCGAGGAGGAGCGCCGTGATGAGCGCGATGACCGACCCGAACACGCCGAGCGCGAGCCGTGCGGGCGACTGGCGTGCGGCTCGGTCGACGAGCTCGCGCACGTGCCACCTCATGCCCGGCCCGCCCCGCGCCATCGAACCTCCGCCTCGTGCCCACCGGCGCCCGCCGGACGGGCCCATGCTGGCACGCCGGACGGTCCGGCTCGACACGTGCCCGCGCGTGCCGCCGGTGTCGCCCGGCCGGACCCGCCCCGCGCCCACGCCGGGCGGGTCGGATCGACACGGACGGGCGGCGGGTGCGACGGTGTCCGCATGACGTCGCGGGGGCTGCACCCACCCGTCCAGGCCCGGGTGGTGTGGTCCGTCGACATGCTCGCCTACGACTTCGGCCACGGGCACCCGATGACCTCCGAGCGCGTCGAGCTGACGATCCGCCTGGCCGAGGCGCTGGACCTGCTCGGCGGCCCCGAGGTCGACCTCGTCGACGCACCGCCCGCCGACGACGCGCTGCTCCTCACGGTCCACGAAGCGGAGTACGTCGCCGCGGTCAAGGCGGCCTCCGAGCACGGGACCCGGGACCCGTTGCGCGGCCTCGGCACGACGGACGACCCGGTGTTCCCCCGCATGCACGAGGCCGCGGCACGCGTCGTGACGGGGACGGTCGACTCGGCGCTCGCGGTGTGGGAGGGCCGCGCCGAGCACGCCGTGAACGTCACGGGCGGCCTGCACCACGCGATGCCGGGCGCGGCGTCGGGGTTCTGCGTGTACAACGACGCGGCGGTCGCGATCAGGTCGCTGCTCGCGGCGGGGGCGACCCGCGTCGCGTACGTGGACGTCGACGCGCACCACGGCGACGGCGTCCAGACGGTCTTCTGGGACGACCCGCGCGTGCTCACCATCTCGGTGCACGAGAGCGGCGCGGGACTGTTCCCGGGCACGGGGTTCGCGCGCGAGATCGGCGGCGCGGACGCGATGGGGTCGGTCGTCAACGTCGCGCTCCCCGCGGGGACCGGCGACACCGGCTGGCTGCGGGCGATCGACGCGATCGTGCCCGCGGCGGTGCGCGAGTTCCGCCCCGACGTGCTCGTGACGCAGCACGGCTGCGACTCGCACCTCATGGACCCGCTCACGCACCTGCGCGTCTCGGTCGACGGCCAGCGCGCGGCCGCGGAGCTGCTGCACGACCTCGCGCACGAGGTCGCAGGCGGCCGGTGGGTCGCGCTCGGCGGCGGCGGGTACGCGGTGCTCGACGTGGTGCCGCGGTCGTGGACGCACCTGCTCGGCATCGCGGCGCACCGGCCGGTCGCGCCCGAGACCGACGTGCCGACGGCGTGGCGCGAGCTG
>NZ_JAAXOY010000216.1 GCF_012396155.1 Cellulomonas septica
CTACGACGAGCTCGAGCCCGGCACGCGCTACCTGCACCGCCCCGGACGCACGCTCACCGAGGCCGACAACGTGCTGTTCAGCACGCTGACGATGAACACGCAGGCGCTGCACCTCGACGCCGCGTGGGCGAGCGGCCCGTCGACCGACGCGCTCTTCGACGCGTGGCGCGACGGGCGCACCGGCTACCCGCTGGTCGACGCCGGGATGCGCCAGCTCCGCGCGATCGGCTGGATGCACAACCGCGTGCGCATGGTGACGGCGTCGTTCCTGGTCAAGGACCTGCACCTGCCGTGGCAGCGCGGCGCGGCGCACTTCCTCGCGTGGCTCGCCGACGGGGACGTCCCCCAGAACCAGCTCAACTGGCAGTGGGTCGCGGGCACCGGGCGCGACGCTGCGCCGTACTTCCGCGTCTTCAACCCCGTGCTGCAGGGCAAGAAGTTCGACCCCGACGGCCGGTACGTGCGGCAGTGGGTGCCCGAGCTCCGCGACGTGCCGGGCGCCGCGGTGCACGAGCCGTGGCGCCTCCCCTCCGGCGCCGCGCCGGACTACCCGCAGCGGGTCGTCGACCACGCCACCGAGCGTGAGGTCGCCCTGGAGGCGTTCGGTCGGATGCGCTGACACCGCGCCGGGCAGGGGGGCGACACGCGGCCCCGCCTCGCCGGCGACCTCAGTAGCGGAGGTCCGCCAGCACGGCCCGGTGGTCGGACGCCCACGTCCCGTCGACGGGCTCGCTGCCGAGCAGGCGCGCCGCGACCGGGTGCCCCACGCCGCCGCGCCGGCGCGTCGCCGAGAACACGTAGTCGATCCGACGGTCCGGCCACAGGAGCGTCGCCGCGTGCGGGTTGCTGCGGGACCACGTGGCGCCCGACGGGTCCGGTGCGTCGCGCGCAGCCGCGACCTCCCAGGCGTCGTAGAAGGACAGCCCGGGGACGGGCACGGCCGTCCTGCCGGTGAGCATGCGGATCTCGTCGCTCTCGGGGTCGCAGTTGAAGTCGCCGCACACGATCAGCGGCACCCGCTCGTCGGCCGCGTGCCGCACGTGCCCGAGCAGGTCGCGGACGGCGCCCTGCCGCGCCTCGCTCTCGTCGAACCACCAGGCGTCCAGGACGACGCCGTAGACCTGCAGAGCGCCCCTCGGGCCCGCGATCTCGACCTCCTCGACGCGTGCGGCGCCGAACGTGTGGCTCGCGGTCCGTGTCGTCGGCCACCGGGACAGCACCGCCACGCCGGACAGCGCGCTCTCGTCCTCCTGCGCGGGCACCCCGCTGAACGTGTGGTGCGGCAGTCCGAGCGGGCCGGCCAGCCGGGTGGCCTGGCTCTCGGTCGCGGTCGCCCACGACTCGGCGAGGACCACCACGTCGGGTCGCGCCTCGGCGAGCGTCGCGACGACGGCCGCCTCGCGCGCCTCCCAGTCGCCGTACCGGCCCCAGACGTTCCACGTCACGACGCGCACGGTCGACTCGACGAGCGCACCGTAGAAGTCCGGCGGTACGTCCGGCACGGGCGGCATCCCCTCATGCTGCCCGACGACACCCGGTGCGGTCCTGCGCAGCCGTCGCGCCGAGCGCCGGGGACGGTGCCGTCGTCACGTCGCGAGGCCGGCGTCCTCCAGGACGCCGCGGATCGTCGCGCGGGCGTGGTCGGCGAGCGGCACGTACCGGGTCCGGTAGTACGGGAGCTGCAGCAGCGCCTGGCGCAGCGCCCACCCTCGTCCACGCAGCCACGTCGCGTCGTCGTCGCCGAGTGCGGTGCGGAACGCCGCACGGGACGGGGCGTCGAAGAAGTTCCACGCGGGGCCGAGGTCGCCGGCCGGGTCGCCGAGCCCGGCGCCGCCCCAGTCGAGCAGCCCGACCAGCCGCCCGTCCCGCACGACGAGGTTGCCGGGCGCGAGGTCGCCGTGCAGCCAGACGCCGCGCCCGTCCCACGGCTCGGCCGCGCACGACTCGTGCCACGCGTGCAGGACGAGATCGACGGGGACCTCGTCCCGGACGGCCTCCGCGTCGGAGGCGACCTGGTCGGTGAGGTCGCCGAGCGGGTGCCCGCGACGCTCGTGGCGTCGACCCGGCAGGTCGAGCGCGCGCAGGCGCCGGACGACGCCCGCCAGGTCGAGCGCGAGGTCAGGGGTGGGCCGCACCGGCGTCTCCCCGGCGACCCACCGGACCACCGACCACCGCCAGGGGTAGCCGTGCCCGGGCTCGCCGGCCGCGACGGGCACCGGTGCCTCGACCTCGACGAGGCCCGCGAGCCGCTCGGTCGACGCGTGCTCGCGGTCGACGGCCTCACGCGCCCACGCGATGCGGGGCATCCGGACCGCGAGGTCGTCGCCGAGCCGGAACAGGGCGTGGTCGGTGCCGCGGTGCGGAAGGGGCTGGACGGGACGGTCGCGCCAGCGCGGGTGCTGGTCCGCGATCAGCGCGCGGACCTGGTCGGCGGTGATGGTCAGCTCGTCGTCGTGCACCGCCCGACGGTAGGACGGTGCACGACGGCGCAGCAGCGGGTTTTCCCGATGCGGGATCGGCTCGGCCCCGCTAGGCGGGCACGACCTGCGGCGTGCGGTCCCCGTCCACGGCGACGGCATCGCCCGCGGCCTCGGCCAGGGCCGCGCGGGTCGCGGCCCCCGCGTCACGGAGGTGCCCGACGAGCGCCAGGGTCAGACCGAGCACCGCCCACGCGGTCAGCGTCAGCCACGGGGCGGTCGTGTCCGCGGCCGGGAAGTACGACGTGTCGCGCAGGAGCGTCGCGCCGGCACCGGGCGGCAGCCACTGGCCGATCGCACCCCACGGCGCGGGGAGCATCTGCCACGGCATCGCCGCGGCGGCGATCGGGTTCGCGACGAGCAGGAACAGCACCGGCCCGATCGCGAGCCCGCGACGGCCGACCAGCGAGGTGAACCCGACGATGACCGCCGCGACCGCGAGGATCGTCAGCGCGACGACGCCGCTCGTCACCCAGAACGAGCCGCCGAGCACACCCCACCAGGACTGGAGGACCGCGGTGATCGCGAGGCCGCCGAGCGCGGCGTACCCGAGCACGGCCGCGACGCGGCGGCGGACGCCGACGACCGTGAGCACGATCCCGATGCCGCCGAGCATGCCGCCGAGGACGAGCGGGAACGTGGCGGCGCCGAGGACGATGCCGCGCGGGTCGCCCGCGCCGAGCGGGACGACGTCGGTGACGGTCACCGTGACGGCCTCCCCGGTCGCGGCGGCGAGCTGCGCCTGGAGGGCGGGCGCGAGCGTCGCGAGCTGCTGGGCGACCATCGGGCTGGCGGCGGAGGCGGTGAGCACCTCGGGCTGCGTCCCGAGCACGACCGCGCCGTAGACCTCGCGGGTCTCGATCAGCTCGACGGCAGCGGCGCGGTCGGCGGCCGGGACGACGTCGAAGACGCCGGGTGCCTGGGCCTCGATCCCCTGCGCGAACGGCTCCGCCGCGGCCGGCGGACCGGCGACCGCGACGGGGAGGTCGTGCGGCTCGGCGGTGACCGACGGCCAGAGGAACGCGAGCGCGACGACGGTGAGGACGGCGGCGAGCGCGGCGCCGACGGCGACGACGTGCCCCCACGGGGTGTGCGGGGTGGTGCCGGTGCGGGACATGGTGGGCTCCTCAAAAACGAATGTTCGTTCGCTGTCGAGCCTGGACCTCACCGCCCGCGCTTGTCAAGAACGTTCGTTCGTTTTTATGCTCGGGCGTGCCCAAGGTGACCGAGGAGTACCGCGCCGCCCGCCGCGACGAGATCGCGGACGCCGCCCTCCGCGCGTTCCGCCGCACCGGCTTCCAGGCGACGTCGATGGCCGACATCATCGCCGAGTCCGGCCTGTCCGCCGGCGCGATCTACGGCCACTACCCCAGCAAGGGCGCGCTCGTCGTCGGCGTCGCGTCGCGCATCGTCGGCGCCCGGCTCGGGGACATCGAGGCGCTCGCACGCACGACGCCCATGACGCCCCCGCCCGGCGTCGTCCGCGTCCTCGTCGACGCGATCCGGCGCGAGGTCGGCGACCCCGCGGTCCTCCTGCAGCTCTGGGGCGAGGCCGTCACCGACCCCGACATCGCGGACCTGGCGGTGGGCACCGTCGACCGCCTCTCCGCCGCGCTGCGGGGGTACGTGTCGCTGTGGCACCAGCGCACCCACGACGTGCCGCCCGAGGCGGCCGACGCCCTCGGCACCGAGCAGGTGCCGCTGCTGCTCGCCGCCGTCCAGGGCTACGTCATCCAGTCGACGGTCTCGCGCGACTTCGACGGCGAGGCGTACCTCGCGGCCGTCGAGCGCTACCTGCCGCGCTGACGGCCACCGGCAGCCGCGGCGGTCAGGGCGCGATCTGCGTCGCGCGGTACTCGTCCTCGAGGATCGACATGACGATCGCGTCGCACCACCCGTCGCCGTCGCGGTACGCGTCGCGTCGGCGCCCCTCGACGCGGAAGCCGATGTTCTCGTACAGGGACTTGGCGCGGGCGTTGATGCTCAGCACGTCGAGCTCGACGCGGTGCAGCCCCAACCCGTCGAACGCGAAGCCCAGCACGAGCTGGATGCCCTCGGTCCCGTACCCGCGACCGCGGTAGGCCGGGCGCATGGACAGCCGCAGGTTCGCGCTGCGCACGACCTCGTCGATGTCGTTGAGCACGATCTCGCCCAGGAACTCGTCGCTCCCGTTGGCCGTGACGGCGAAGTCGTAGCGGCCCTCGGCGGTCGCGCGGCTCGCGGCCCAGGCGTCGACCTGCTCACGCGTGAACGTCGCGGTGGTGCCCGTCAGCCGGTTGCCCTCGGCGTCCGCGAGCATGTCCCACATCGCGTCGGAGTCGTCCGCGCGGATCGGCCGGAGCACGATCATCTCGCCCTGCAGCGTCGGCTTCTCCATCGCCCGGTCGTCTCCCGTCTGCGCCGGTCGTCCCGGCGCGTCTCTCGCATCGTAGGGAGGCCGTGTGACCCCCGTGTTGCAGCGCGCCGCCGCGCCGCGCCGCACGACGTCACCCCGCGCAGCGGGCAGGCGGCTCGATGAGGTCCCACGCACCGCCGTACAGGTCCTCGAAAACGGCGACCGTGCCGTAGGACTCGTACCGGGGCTCCTCGCGGAATCGCACCCCGTGCTCGGTCATCCGCGCGT
>NZ_JAAXOY010000217.1 GCF_012396155.1 Cellulomonas septica
GTCGTCGGCTGGTACGAACGTCGCGGCTACCGGCGCGTCCGCGCGCACGAGCACCGCTGGACCAGCGTCGACCCGCGGACCCGCCAGGTCACCGCGTCGGGGACCGCGGCGACGTGGGTGCTGCGCCGGCCGCTCGACGGGCACGACGCCGACACCCGTCCCGGCACGGGCACCGGCACCGGCACCGGGACCGACGCCGGCAGCGGCACCGAGGAGGCCTCGTGACGTCCGCGCTGGAGCGGTACGACGCCCTCCCGCCCGTCGCCACGACCGACCTGCGCGGCACGTGGCGCGGTGCGGGGATCCCCACCGGCCACCCGCTCGACGGCGTGCTCGAGCACCTCGGCTGGTTCGGCAAGAGGTTCGACGACGACGACACCGCGCACCCGCTGCTGTTCCGGTCGGGCCATGGCGTCGTGCGCGTCCACCCGGGCCTGGTCCCGTTCGGGCTCGTGCTGCGCGTCGCCCCGCTCCTGCGGACCGCGCCCGCCGCTGCGGCGTTCGCGCTCGTGCGGCCGTTCGTCACGACGCGTCGCCCCCGCGCCCGGCTGCGCGACGTCCGGTACCGCGGGGTCGTCTCGGCCGCGATGGTCTACGACGACCTGCCGATCGTCGACGCGTTCCGCGCCGACGACGACGGCTCCCTGGTCGGTGCGATGGACGCGCGCGGCAGGGCCGAGCCCTACCTGTTCCGGCTGCGCCGCGTCCCCCGACCGGCCCGCTGACGCGCCGACAGGGACGACCGCTGCCGACGCATCGACGCCCCACCGCAGGGCGCGTCGATCGCCCGGCTCGGGTCGGCCGCGGGAGACGCCGGACCGACCCGCCTGGGGACGGCGCGGACGGAGGTGGGCGTCGTGCGGCTACGGTCCCGTCCCGTGCAGCGACTCAACCCGCCCCCGAACTGGCCCGCCCCGCCCGCCGGCTGGACGCCTCCGCCCGGCTGGCAGCCCGACCCCGCATGGGGACCGCCGCCCGAGGGCTGGGACCTGTGGGTGCCCGACGACGACGCACGCCGTGGCCGGCAGGCCGCGTTCGGCCCCGTGGGGATCGTGGCGGGCGCGCTCGTCGTCGTCCTGGTGCTCGCGCAGGCCGCGCTCGGGATCTTCTCCGCGCAGGCCGTCGGCAGCGCGGTCGGGTCGGCCGTCCTGCCGTGGCTGATCGTGTCGCTCTCGGTCCGCTACTCCCGGCGCGAGTGGCCGTGGTGGGCGATCGTCCTCGTGTTCTTCGCCGTCTGGGTGGTGCTGCGGCTGGTCAGCGCCGCGGGCCAGGCCGCCGGCGGCGCCTGACGACGCGACCGCCCGCCCGGCACGTGCGCCGGGTGGGCGGTCGTCGAGAGGGACGCGGAGGTCGCGGTGCCGGGGTCGACGTGACCGCCGTCGGACGACGGGACCGCGCCCGCCGGCTCGACCTCGCTCAGAACGTGAGCAGCACCTTCGTCGCACGGCGCTCGTCCATCGCCTGGTAGCCCTCGGCCGCCTTCTCGATCGGCAGGGTGAGGTCGAAGACCAGGCCCGGGTCGATCTCGCGGTCCCAGACGAGCCGGATCAGCTCGGGCAGGAACCGGCGCACGGGCGCGGGGCCGCCGTGCAGGTGCACGCCGGAGAAGAACAGCTCCTCGCCGGGCAGCGCGACGTCGTGCGAGACGCCGACGTACCCGACGTGGCCGCCGGCCCGGGTCGAGCGGATCGCCTGCATCATCGACTCCTGCGTGCCGACGGCCTCGATCGTGCTGTGCGCGCCGAGCCCGTCGGTGAGCTCCTTGACCCGCGCGACGCCCGCGTCGCCGCGCTCCTCGACGATGTCGGTCGCACCGAACCGGCGGGCGAGGTCCTGCCGGTCCGCGTGCCGGGACATCGCGATGATCCGCTCCGCACCGAGCTGCTTCGCGGCGAGCACGCCGAGCAGTCCGACGGCCCCGTCGCCGACGACAGCCACGGTCTTGCCCGGGCCGACCTCGGCGGCGACGGCCGCGAACCAGCCCGTGCCGAGCACGTCGGACGCCGCGAGCAACGACGGGATCAGGTCGGGGTCAGGCGTGCCGGGGGTGGCGACGAGGGTGCCGTCGGCCAGCGGGACGCGGACGTACTCGGCCTGCGCCCCGGGGAGCGCGCCGGGCTGCCGGTGCACGCAGTGGGTCTGGTAGCCGGCCTGGCAGATCGCGCACGTGTTGTCGGAGGCGAAGAACGTGCCGACGACGAAGTCGCCGACCTTCACCTCCGACACGGCGGAGCCGACCTCCTCGACGACGCCCACGTACTCATGACCCATCGGCTGGTGGTCGACGTCGTCGGCCCCGCGGTAGGGCCACAGGTCGGAGCCGCAGATGCAGGTCGCGGCGAGCCGGAGGATCGCGTCGGTCGGCTCGACGATCGTCGGCCGCTCGGTCTCGTCGACCCGGACGTCGCCCGGGGCGTACATGACGACTGCACGCATGGTGGTGGTGCCTCTCTGTCGGGGATGCCTCCAGCGAACCCGACGGGCGCCGACGCGAGGAGTCCCTGACGAGGGGTGTACCGGCGGTGCACCCCACGACGTGGCCTGTCTCGCGGGCGCGCACCGGCCTACCGTCGGGAGCATGGACAACCGGTCGGACGTGCGCGAGTTCCTCATGTCGCGGCGCGCGAAGGTCAGCCCGGACGCGGCGGGCGTCGTCGGCGGCGCGAACCGTCGTGTCCCGGGCCTGCGGCGCAGCGAGGTCGCATCCCTGGCCGGGGTCAGCGTCGAGTACTACGCGAAGCTCGAGCGCGGCGCGATCGGCGGTGCGTCGGCGTCGGTGCTCGACGCGGTCGCGCGGGCGCTCATGCTCGACGACGCCGAGCGGGCGCACCTGTTCGACCTGGCCCGCGCCGCTGACGGCATCCCGTCGTCCGGCCGCGTCCGTCGGCGCGCCGCGCGCTCGACGACGCCCCGGCCGAGCCTGCAGTGGGCGCTCGCCGCGATCACCGACGGCGTCGCGTTCGTCCGCGACCAGCGGCAGGACCTGCTCGCGACCAACGGGCTCGGCCGCGCGTTCTACTCGCCCGTGATCGGCGACGGCGGCCGCACGCCGAACCTGGCGCGGTTCCAGTTCCTCGACCCGGCGGCGCGCGACTTCTACCCGGACTGGGACCTGTTCGCGGAGATGTGCGTCGCGATCATGCGCGCGGAGGCCGGGCGCGACCCGCACGACAAGGGTCTGCAGGACCTCGTCGGTGAGCTGTCGACGCGCAGCGAGACGTTCCGGCGGCTGTGGGGCGCGCACGACGTGCGGACGCACGGCGCGGGCACCAAGCGGTTCCACCACCCGGTCGTCGGCGAGCTCGTGCTCGCGTACGAGGAGCTCGCGATCACCGCCGAGCCGGGCCAGGTCCTCATGGTCTACACCGCGGAGCCGGGCTCGCCGTCGGCCGAGCGGCTGCGCCTGCTCGCGTCGTGGTCGGCCGACGCCGTCCACGCGGTGACGCCCCCGTCGGCCTGAGGGTGCGGCCCGACACGGGCCCGCCCGCGTCGTCGTCTCGGGCCTCCACGAGCGCCTGACGATCCGCGACTCGCGGGCCGCCCTCGCAACCGATGGTTGCGCGACTCACGCCGGCGGGTCTACCGTGATACGCAACCAATCGTTGCGAACAACGGGAGAAACCATGGAGTTCGGCAGCATCGAGCGCGAGATCCACGTCGACGCGGCGCCGGAGGTCGTCTTCGAGGTGCTCTGCAGCCCGGAGCACATCCGGGACTGGTGGAACGGCGCGGAGACCGACCTGTCGGCCAGCCCGGGCACCGGGACGCACGTCGCCTGGGGGCGCGGCACCGCCGACGAGCACGTCGAACCGCTGACCGTCGTCGCCGCCGACCTGCCGCGGCTCTTCTCGTTCCGCTGGGTCCCCGACGACGCCGAGGACCCGGTCGCCGCCGCGCTCCTCGTGACCTTCGAGCTCGTGCCCGCCGGCTCCGGGACGCTGCTGCGGCTCACCGAGACCGGCTTCCGCGAGAAGGGCTGGGAGGCCGCCGTCATGGAGGCCGCGTACGCCGACCACGTCAACGGCTGGGACGTCTTCGTGCCGGCCATCGCGGCGCACGCCGAACGGCTGGTCGCGTCGCGATGAGCACCGCCGTCGACGACGACCTCTGGTCGGCGGTCGGGGACCCGACGCGTCGCCGGATGATCGACCTCCTGCTGACCGACGGACCGGGCACCGCGACGTCGCTCAGCGAGCGCCTGCCCGTGACGCGGCAGGCCGTCGCCAAGCACCTCGTCGTGCTCGACCGCGTCGGGCTCGTGCACGTCACGCCCGCCGGCCGCGAGCGGCGCTACGAGGTCGACGAGGCCCAGCTCGCCCGCGCGGTCGCCCAGCTCGCCGACGTCGGCCAGGCGTGGGACGCCCGGCTCCAGCGCATCAAGCGGATCGCCGAGGCGATCGCACGCAGCCAGAAGAAGTGACCGGTACCCCGAGGAGAACCGGCACCGAGAAGAGAACCAGCACCGAGGAGAAGGAAGGGTTCGAGATGGTGGACATCATCCACAGGGTCGGCATGCGGTCGGCGGCCCTCGACGACGTGTACGCGGCGCTCACCACGGTCGAGGGGCTGGCGGGCTGGTGGACGACCGACACGACCGGCGACCCGGACGTCGGCGGCCTGCTGGCGTTCCGGTTCCCGCAGGGCGGCTTCGACATGGTCGTGCTCGAGCAGGAGCCCGGCCGGAAGGTCGTCTGGGAGGTCGTCGACGGCCCGGAGGAGTGGATCGGGACGACCGTCCGCTGGGAGCTGCGGCAGGACGGCGAGTACGTCATCGTCCTGTTCGCGCACGAGGGCTGGCGCGAGCCCGTCGAGTTCATGTCGCACTGCAGCACCAAGTGGGCCACGTTCCTGGTGAGCCTCAAGCAGCTCGTCGAGACCGGTGCGGGAGCCCCGGCGCGTCGACGTGCGCGTAGTGGCGCTTCTCCGTCTGGTACTCGACGTGCGCGATGTTGATCGTGATACCGCGCTGCTTCTCCTCCGGCGCCTTGTCGATCTCGTCGAACGGCGTGAAGGGGT
>NZ_JAAXOY010000218.1 GCF_012396155.1 Cellulomonas septica
GCGGCGGACGTCGAGGTCGGCGATCGCGGAGAGCGCATGCGCCGACGCGGGCGCGACGTGCGCGGTGTAGTCGGCGAGGCTCAGCGAGCCCGCCCACGAGTCGAAGAGCTGGGCCGCGCTGGCGCCCCCGCGGCGCCCGCACCCACCGGGACGACCGAGCCGCCCGCCATCACGTCGCCGATCGCGACCGCGCAGCCCGCGACCGCGCCCTACGCGCAGGTCGCGCAGCGCCCGACCCGCATCGAGGCCGCCGAGTCCGGCGACGACGTGCAGAAGCTCCGCGGCCCGGCGGCGCGCGTCGTCACCAACATGGAGGCCTCCCTCGAGGTCCCGACCGCGACGTCGGTGCGCGCCGTGCCGGCCAAGCTCATGGTCGACAACCGCATCGTCATCAACAACCACCTCGCCCGCGGCCGCGGCGGCAAGGTGTCGTTCACGCACCTCATCGGCTACGCGCTCGTCGAGGCGCTCGCCGACATGCCGGCCATGAACGCGGCGTACACGCTCGTCGACGGCAAGCCCGGCGTCCTGCAGCCCGCGCACGTCGCGCTCGGCATCGCGATCGACCTCGCGAAGCCCGACGGCACCCGCCAGCTCCTCGTGCCGTCGATCAAGAAGGCGGACACGCTCGACTTCGCGCAGTTCTGGAACGCGTACGAGGACGTCGTGCGCCGGGCGCGCGGCAACAAGCTCGCGGTCGACGACTTCGCGGGCACGACGATCTCGCTGACGAACCCGGGCACGATCGGCACGGTCCACTCGGTCCCGCGCCTCATGCAGGGTCAGGGCACGATCATCGGCGTCGGCGCGATGGACTACCCCGCCGAGTTCGCGGGCACGTCCGAGGACCGCCTCAACGCGATGGGCGTCTCGAAGGTCCTCACGCTCACGAGCACCTACGACCACCGGATCATCCAGGGCGCGCAGTCGGGCGACTTCCTGCGCATCCTCGGCCTCAAGCTGCTCGGCGAGGACGGGTTCTACGACCGCGTGTTCGCGGCGCTGCGCGTCCCGTACGAGCCCGTGCGCTGGGTCCGCGACACGTCGAACGACCCCGACGACGAGGCCATGAAGCCCGCCCGCATCGGCGAGCTCGTGCACGCCTACCGCTCGCGCGGGCACCTCATGGCGGACACCGACCCGCTCGCCTACCGCCAGCGCAAGCACCCCGACCTCGACGTGCAGAACCACGGCCTCACGCTGTGGGACCTCGACCGCACGTTCCCGACGGGCGGGTTCACCGGCAAGCCCCGCGCGCGCCTGCGCGACGTCCTCGGACTGCTGCGCGACTCGTACTGCCGCAGCGTCGGCGTCGAGTACATGCACCTGCAGGACCCGCGCCAGCGCCGCTGGCTGCAGGAGCGCCTGGAGTCCGGCTACGCCCGCACGCCGCGCGAGGACCAGCTGCGCATCCTGCGTCGCCTCAACGCCGCCGAGGCGTTCGAGACGTTCCTGCAGACCAAGTACGTCGGCCAGAAGCGCTTCTCGCTCGAGGGCGGCGAGTCCGTCATCGCGCTGCTCGACGCGATCCTGTCGAAGGCCGCGAACGCGGGCCTCGACGAGGTCGGCATCGGCATGGCGCACCGCGGCCGGCTCAACGTGCTCGCGAACATCGCCGGCAAGTCGTACGCGCAGATCTTCAGCGAGTTCGAGGGCAACCAGGACCCGAAGTCGGTCCAGGGCTCGGGCGACGTGAAGTACCACCTCGGCACCGAGGGCACCTTCACGGCCGAGTCGGGTGCGACCACGCAGGTCTACCTCGCCGCGAACCCGTCGCACCTCGAGGCCGTCGACCCGGTCCTCGAGGGCATCGTGCGCGCCAAGCAGGACCGCATCGACCTCGGCGGCGACGGCTTCTCCGTGCTGCCGATCCTCGTGCACGGCGACGCGGCCTTCGCGGGCCAGGGTGTCGTCTTCGAGACGCTCAACCTGGCGCAGCTGCGCGGGTACCGCACGGGCGGCACGATCCACGTCATCATCAACAACCAGGTCGGCTTCACGACGGGCCCGTCGTCGTCGCGCTCGTCGCAGTACGCGACCGACGTGGTCAAGGGCCTCCAGGTCCCGGTGTTCCACGTGAACGGCGACGACCCCGAGGCGTGCGTCCGCGTCGCCGAGCTCGCGTTCGAGTACCGCGAGCAGTTCGACCGCGACGTCGTCATCGACATGCTGTGCTACCGCCGCCGCGGTCACAACGAGGGCGACGACCCGTCGATGACGCAGCCGCTCATGTACAACCTCATCGAGGCCAAGCGCTCGGTCCGCAAGATCTACACCGAGACGCTCGTCGCGCGCGGCGACATCTCGCTGACCGAGGCCGAGCAGGCGCTGCAGGACTACCAGCAGCAGCTCGAGCGCGTGTTCGCGGAGACGCGCGAGGACGGCTGGACGCCGCCGCCCGCCGAGGCCGAGGCCGTCGCGGGCCTCGAGCGCCCGGAGTCGCAGCTCGAGGACGCCGGCATCATGGTCGGCTGGAAGACCGCGGTCGACCGGGGCACGCTCGAGCGCATCGGCAAGGCGCACGTGCGCCCGCCGGAGGGCTTCACCGTCCACCCGAAGCTGCAGCAGCTGCTCAACAAGCGCGAGCAGATGTCGCGCGACGGCGGCATCGACTGGGGCTTCGGCGAGCTGCTCGCGTTCGGCTCGCTGCTCGTCGAGGGCACGCCCGTGCGCCTCGCGGGCCAGGACTCGCGTCGCGGCACGTTCGTGCAGCGGCACGCCGTGTTCCACGACCGCGAGACCGGCGCCGAGTGGACGCCGCTGCTCTACCTGTCCGCGGACCAGGCGAAGTTCTGGGTCTACGACTCGTCGCTGTCGGAGTACGCGGCCCTCGGGTTCGAGTACGGCTACTCGGTCGAGCGCCCCGATGCGCTCGTGCTGTGGGAGGCGCAGTTCGGCGACTTCGTCAACGGCGCGCAGACCGTCATCGACGAGTTCATCTCCTCCGCCGAGCAGAAGTGGGGCCAGCGCTCGTCCGTCGTGCTGCTGCTCCCCCACGGCTACGAGGGCCAGGGGCCGGACCACTCGTCGGCGCGCATCGAGCGCTTCCTCCAGATGGCCGCCGAGGACAACATGGTCATCGCGCAGCCGTCGACGCCCGCGTCGCACTTCCACCTGCTGCGTCGGCAGGCGTACCACCGCCCGCGCAAGCCGCTCGTGGTCTTCACGCCCAAGTCGATGCTGCGGCTCAAGGCCGCGTCGTCGGCGGTCGAGGACTTCACGACCGGCACCTTCCGCCCGGTCATCGGCGACGACCTCGCCGCGGCCAAGGCCGGCCAGGTGAACCGCGTGGTGCTGTGCTCGGGCAAGGTCTACTGGGACCTCCTGGCCGAGCGCGTCAAGACCGGCGACGAGCACACCGCGATCGTGCGGTTCGAGCAGCTCTACCCGCTCGACGAGGACGCGGTCCGCGAGGCGCTCGCGCCCTACGGCGACGCCGAGCTCGTGTGGGTGCAGGACGAGCCCCGCAACCAGGGCCCGTGGACGTACCTGTCGACGCACCTGCCGCAGCTCATCGGCCGTGAGCTGCGGGTCGTGTCCCGCCCGGAGTCGGCGTCGCCCGCCGCTGGGTCCGCCAAGCAGCACCAGGCGCAGCAGGCCCGGCTCCTCGAGCAGGCGTACGCGCGCTGACGCCCCGTCGGACGACACGAACCCCTCGGCCCTTCGTCGGAAGGTGCCGGGGGGTTCGTCGTCGGTGGCGCGCCGGCAGCCCGGGCGTCAGCCGACCGGGACCTCGACGCTGAACGTCCGGCGGTAGGCCTGCGGGCTCGTGCCGAGGGTGCGCGCGAAGTGGTGCCGCAGGACGGCGGCGGTGCCGAAGCCGCACAGCCGGGCGATCTCCTCGACCGTCGCGTCGGAGCGCTCGAGCATCTCCTGCGCGCGCACGAGCCGCTGGCGGGTGATCCACGCGGCGGGTGTCGTGCCGGTCTCCGACTTGAAGCGGCGCGCGAAGGTCCGCTCGGAGACGAACGCCCGGGCGGCGAGGTCGGGGACGGTGAGGTCCTGGTCGAGGTTCTCGACCATCCACGCGAGCAGCGGCGCGAGCGTGTCGGCGTCGCAGGGCAGGGGCGTGTCGACGTACTGCGCCTGGCCTCCGTCGCGGTGCGGGGGCACGACCATGCGCCGCGCGACGGCGGAGGCCATCGCGGCGCCGAGCTCGCGGCGCACGAGGTGGAGCGCGGCGTCGATGCCCGCTGCGGTGCCCGCGCTCGTGATGACGCGGTCGTCGTCGACGTACAGCACGGCGGGGTCGATGACCGCGGAGGGGTACCGGCGCGCGAGCTCGGAGGTGTACATCCAGTGCGTCGTGCAGCGCCGGCCGTCGAGCAGCCCGGCCTCGCCGAGCGCGAACGCGCCGCTGCAGATGCTCATGACCCAGGCACCGCGGTCGTGGGCGCGGCGCAGGGTGTCGAGGACCGCGTCGGGGACCTGCGTCGGCTCGCCGTACGCGGTCATCACGACGAGGTCGACGTCGTCGGCGGCGTCGAGCCCGTGCTCGACGAGCAGGGAGAACCCGGCCTTGGTGGTGACGAGCCCGGGCTCCGGGGCGCACACCGTGAAGTCGAAGCGCGGGCCGCCGGTGTCGGTGCGGTCGATCCCGAACACCTCGCAGGTGACGCCGAGCTCGAAGGGGGCCGTGTTCGGCAGGACGATCGCGGCGACGGAACGGAGCATGCCGCCAGTATCCCCACAGCCGTGGCGGAAACTCAACGGTCATCGTCAGTCCTGCCACTCGTGGCGCGACTTCGATGGTCGGAGAATTTCTGCCATGACCACATTCTGGATCCTCGTCGCACTCGCCGCCGCGGCCTGGTGGGTCACCCGCCTCGTCCTGGCCGTCCGCGGGGACGGTCTCGGCACCACGCCGCCGCCGTCGTCGCACGCCGACTGGTCCGACGCGACGTCGGACCTCCCGTCCGAGCCGTTCCGCGTCGCGGGCTGACGCCGCACCCGCAGCCACCCGCGGGACGGCGGCCCCGGTCCACCGCCGGGGTCGCCGCACCGCGGCCATGGAACGCCCACCCCACCCCGTCGGGCGACAGGCCCACCGA
>NZ_JAAXOY010000219.1 GCF_012396155.1 Cellulomonas septica
GGCGGCTCGGCGCCCACCATTGGTCCGCGCGAGCTCGCGCTGGCGCTGGTGAGGACCGCGACGGTCACGATGCCGACGCTGACGAGCGGCGCGACGGCACGCGACCGGCACCACGCGGGCAGGCGGCGCGGCGCGGGCTCGGCGCGGTGCCTATGGCGCTTCGGTGACGCGGTCATGGCGGGCGGGCTCCTCACGTCGGGCAGCGGGTGCCCGGTCCGTGGACGTCGGACGCACTCACCAGATCGGCACGTCGCGCGCCGCACATGAGCGCACGCTGTGAGGTTCCCGCGACCCCGGAGCCCGTGACCCCGGGGTCGCGTGCCCACGTCACGGCACGTTGGCCCCGCCGTTGACGTTGATGACCTCGCCGACGACGAAGCTCGACTCGGGCGACGCGAGGAACACGTAGGCGGGCGCCTGCTCGACCGGCTGGCTGGTCCGGCCGAGCCACGACGACTCGCCGAACCCGTCCAGCTTCTCGGCCGGCTGCCCGTCGCTGACCTGCAACGGCGTCCACACGGGACCGGGCGCGACGGCGTTCACGCGGATGCCGCGCGGCGCCAGGTCGGCCGCGAGCGCCTTCGTGAAACCGATGATGGCGAACTTCGTCGACGCGTAGTTGATGATCATGGGCGACGGGTTGTAGCCCTGCACCGACGTGCTGTTGATGATCGTCGCGCCCGGCGGCAGGTGCGGGAGGGCGTCGCGCGTGATCCAGAACATCGCGTACAGGTTGGTCTGGATGGTGCGGTCGAGGTCGGCCTCGTCGAGCTCGTCGAACGACGGGTGGTAGACCTGGTGGGCCGCGTTGTTCACGAGGATGTCGAGCCCGCCCAGCCCGGACACCGCGTCGGCGACCAGCGTCCGGCAGAACTCCCGGTCGCGGATGTCGCCCGGCAGCAGCACGCACGTGCGGCCCTCCGCGCGCACGACCTGCGCGATCGCCTCCGCGTCGACCTGCTCCTCGGGCAGGTAGCTCAGGGCGACGTCGGCGCCCTCGCGCGCGAACGCGATCGCCACGGCCGCCCCGATGCCCGAGTCGCCGCCCGTGATCAGCGCCTTGCGCCCGGGCAGGCGACCCGTCCCCCGGTACGTCGTCTCGCCGTGGTCGGCCTTCGGGTCGAGCTCGGCGTCGAGGCCGGGGAGCGGCTGCCACGACGCGTGCGGCTTGATGTGCGCGTGGCGCTCGACGGGGTTGTCGAACGTGAGCTGGTCGGACGGCATCGTCTTCTCCTTCACGGGTCGCAGGACCCCGGGGTGGCGCGGAGCGGGGGCGGTCCTGGCGCCCGACCCTAACGGCTTCGACATCGTTATCGAAGCGCCGGGCGGGGCGCCGCCCCGTGCCCACGGGCCGCCGCCGTGCGGCCTCGGCCCCCGCGACCTACCGTGGCCGGGCACCGCATCAGCGGCGCACCCGGCGACGGAGGAGCACGGCATGACGCACGACGACGACATCGCCAAGGTCACGGAGCTCATCCGCGACTCCAAGGTCTCCATGCTCACGACAGTCGCCGCCGACGGCCGCCTGGTGAGCCGCCCGATGGGCATCCAGGAGGCCGACTTCAGCGGCGACCTGTGGTTCTTCGCCGACGCCGACAGCCACAAGGTCGACGAGATCGCGCACGGCAGCCCCGTGAACGCCGCGTTCGTCGGCGGCACGTCGTGGGTGTCCGTCTCGGGCACCGCGGAGGTCGTCCGCGACGTCGCGAAGGCCCGCGAGCTGTGGAGCCCCGTCGCCGAGGCGTGGTTCCCCGACGGACCCGAGACGCCCGGGCTCGTGCTGCTCGTCGTGCACGGCGAGACCGCCGAGTACTGGGACGCACCCGGCAACCGCCTCACGACCGCGATCAGCCTCGTGAAGGCCAAGCTCACCGGCGAGCGCTACGACGGCGGCGAGAACGAGACGGTCCGCCTCTGACGGCGACGGCGACGGCCACGGGGTCGGCGCCGGCCGGCGCCGGCCGATGTCGGACGTGCGCCGTAGCGTCCGGACATGGTCGACATCGAGTTCGAGGACCGACGCGACAGCCGCTTCCAGCACCAGGACCTGCGCGGCGCGCAGTTCGTCCGCGACCGCATGGCCGGCGCCGTCTTCCGCGACGTCGGCCTGCAGCGCGTCCGGATGCGCGGCGTCGAGCTGACCGACGCCGAGATCGACGGGGAGATCGACGGCCTGACCATCTGGGGTGTCGAGGTCGCGCCGCTGCTCGTCGCCGAGCTCGACCGCCGGCACCCCGAACGCTCCGCGCTGCGCGCCCGGACTCCCGACGAGCTCCGCGCCGGCTACGAGGCGCTGGTGGCGATGTGGGACACGACGATCGCCCGTGCCCGCACGCTGCCGCCCGGCACCGTCGACGTCTCGGTCGACGGCGAGTGGTCCTTCACGGAGACGATCCGGCACCTCGTCCTCGCGACCGACGCGTGGCTCAACCTCGCGATCCTCCGGCGCGCGCAGCCGTTCCACCCGCTCGGCCTGCTGTTCTGGCAGGCGCAGGGCCTCGAGGACCGGTACGGGCTCGTCCCGCTCGGCACGCCCGTGACGCTCGACGAGGCCCTCGCCGCGCGAGCCGACCGTGTCGCCCAGGTGCGCACGTACCTCGCCGACCTCACGGACGACGAGCTCACCCGCGACGCCGGTCACGACCCGTGGGGCGAAGGCGGCCCCGACGAGCCGACCGTCACCGTGCGCCAGTGCCTCGGCGTGATCTTCGAGGAGGAGTGGCAGCACCACCGCTACGCCACCCGCGACCTCGCCACCCTCGCCACCCGCGACTGACCAGGGCGGCTGTCGACGGTGGGCCGATCACCTCATGGGCACGTCTCGCCGAGCTTCACCGCCGCGAGCGTGACCATGGTGCTGACCGGCACGGTCGTGCCGGGAGCAGGGTCCTGCCGACACACCTGCCAGTTGGAGTCGAGAACCTGCACCCGGCCGAGACCGGACGCGTCCTCCTGGTCCATGGCGTACGAACCGAGGCTCTGCAGCGTGTCCTGGGCGTACTGCAGGTTGGCTCCGACGACGTCGGGCATGACGAACGTCTCGGGCTGCGCGGGTGCTGACGGCGCGACGGCCGGTGCGACGGGCTCCGGTGCCGGTGCCGCGGCCGCGGCCTCCAGGTCGGCGATCGTGGCCGCGGCGGCTGCCGCGGCCGACTTCGCCTCCTCAGCGGAGGCCTTCGCGCTCGCCAGCTCGTCCTGCGCCGTCTCGAGGTCGGCCGCGAGCGCGGCGTACTCCTCCGACGCCTTCACCTGGCTGGGCGTGGGAGCTTCTCCCCCTCCACCCGCGATCGCGCCGAGGACGAAGGCGACGACGCCGACGACCGTCGGCCAGAACCAGCGCCGCTTGTGCGCGGGGACCTTGACCGCCGGCGGTGGTGCGGTCGTCGCGTACGGCGGCGGGGCCGCGTCGGGCGTGTGCACGGGCTGGGGGGCGGCGTCGGACATGGAGATCCTTCAGAGGTCGGGGGGAAGCCGGCTCGTCGGGCGCCCGAGAGCGCGCGGACGGACTCGCGGGCGTCGAGCAGCATGGGTGTGCGACCGCCCGACGGAGGGGGTGATCGGCCCTCGGGCACAGCACCTTGAGCACCGCGTGGTGTGATCCCCACCGCGACGGATCTCCGCACCGGGCGGGTGCGCGACGACCAGACCTGACGCGCAGAGTCCGTCGCGTGCTCCGCCCTAGTCGTCCTGCCGGTCCGCCGCGTCGCCTGCCGTGCTTTCGCCCGGGTGGGTCCCGGCCTCCTCGACGGCCTCCCGGAGGAGAGCGTCGATCTCGACGACGTCCTCCTCGTCACCGGCGTCGTCCGACCCGGCGAGCACGAGTGCTGTCGAGGGCACCGCCGCGAGACCGTACTTCACCGTGAGGAACCGGAGGCGGTACGCCTGCACGGCCGCGTCCTGCACCCGGTGGAGCAGCTGCAGGTTGACACCGCTGGAGATGAGGACGCCCGCGACGGGCACGACCTGCGCGAGCTTCTTCTGCGTGAGCCGCAGACCCATCGTCGCGAACGCCCGGTTGACCACGCCGACGAGCACGTGCTCGTTGAGCTGCGTCCAGGTCGCGCGTCGCATCATGTCCTGGGTGAGCCGGGACAGGCTGGCCAGCGCGGTCGACTTCGCACCGCTCCCCACGGCCATCCCCAGACCGAGCACCTGGAGCGCGAAGACCTCCTCCTCCGGGAGGTTCGGGTCGAACCCGTAGGCGACCGCCACCTCGCCGACCACGCGTCCCAGGCCGGCCATCACGATGACCGAGTCCGCCGCGACGGTCGTCAGCGCGACTGCCGCCGTCGTGCCGCCGGTGACGGTGGACGACACGGTCGCGCCGGTGATGAGCAGGGAGGCGGCAGCGCCTTCCGCGAGCGCCGCGACCTCGTGGAGGCGCTTGCGTCCCGGGAGCATCTCGTCGCACCGCCGGAGGTCGAGGCGGAGGATGTCCTCGGGCTTCTCGACGTCGGCACCCTTCTTCTGGTACCTGGCGATCGATCGCTCCATGCTGACCGAGTGGATGCCGTTCCCCGTCGTGAAGTCCGTCAGGCCCTTGGCGGCCTTCGCATACGCGTCGGCGACCACCGTGCTGCCGGGGACCTTGGCCGCGCCCGTCCTGACTGAACGGCCGACACGGGACGCCGTGTCGCGAGCCCACCCGGGCATCAGACTCCGGGAGTCGGGCGGCGGCGCGGTCAGGCTCTGGTAAGCGCTGCGCTCGTAGTCGCTCATCGCCATGCCGTTCACGACGCCTCCTCACAGGGTGCCCGCGAGCGTACCGACGTGCGCCGCGACGGTAGCCCGGGACGGGGCGCGAGCGCTCAGAGATCACCTCGTCGGCCGATGCCCCGGGGCGCGACCCGGCCAACGAGCCGGACGAACCGTGCAGGTTCGGTCCGCCCGGGTGGACGACGTGTCGTCCTGCCCGCTCAGGCGGCGCTGCGGCGGCGAGCCAGGACGACGAGCCCCACGCCGACGAGCAGCACGCCCGCTGCGAGCCCGGCCGTCGACACCCGCGACGACGGGCCCGTCACCGCCAGCACGCGCGTCGGTGCGGCGGGGGC
>NZ_JAAXOY010000022.1 GCF_012396155.1 Cellulomonas septica
GACCCTCGTCGCCGCGTCGGCAGTCTCGGCGGGGGTCGGGCTCACCGCGCTCGCCGCGCGCACGTCCTGGCCGCAGCCCGGCTTTCCCGCCCTCGCCGACGCGGACGAGCTCGACCTCGCCCGCCGGCTCGACGTGTTGCTGCCCCCGGACGCGGTCCTCCTCGGGTCGCCGTACTCGGGGGTCGTGAACCTCGGTGAGCGCGCCGGCGTGCGGGTCGTCCCCCCGACGCAGGTCGCGCCACGCGACCCCGACGTCGCGTTCGTCGGCGCGCACGTCCAGGACCTCGGGTCGGACCCGCGGGTGTGCGCCGCGCTCCGCCGCCTCGGGGTCACGCACCTCTACGTCGACACCGCGCCGTGGAACACCGAGGGCGCCGTCGTGGACCTCCGCACGGCACCGCCGGCGGGCGTCCGGCTGGTCGACCGGGGCGGCTCCGCGGCGGTCTACGAGGTCGTCGGCTGCTGAGCCGTCCGGCGGTCGAGGACGAGCGCCAGGACGGGGACCGCGACCAGCAGCAGGTCACCGGTGCGCCACAGCACCGTCGTCGGCAGCAGGTAGGGCGCCAGCACGACGGCCGGCGCCACGAGCGACCCCACGAGGCGCCAGCGTCGGACGAGGGCGACGTCGCTCGTCCACGCCCAGACCAGCAGCACCGCGACGAGGGGTCCGGCGTAGTACGTGAGGCGCATGGGGTCGAGCAGGAGGCGTGCCGCGACCACGACCACGACCACCAGCAGCGGCGAGCCCCGACGGCGCAGGGCGACCAGCGCCCCGAGCAGGCCCGCGATCCCGCCCTGGACGACGCGCATGGCCCACTCGGACTCGCCGACCCAGCCGGCGACGTAGCCCAGCAGCGAGCCGTTCCGGAAGCCCCAGGACATGTCGAAGGTCCGGACGTCGCCACCGAGAAGGAACGGCAGGTAGAGGGCGGCGGTGACGCCGGCCGCCGTGAGGGCCCCGAGCAGCGTCCCGCCGACGCGCCGGCCCAGGAGCACGACAGGACCTCCGAGCAGGCCCCACTGCTTGACGCCGGTCGCGACACCCACGAGCAGAGCGGCGACCACGTGTCGCCCCGCGGCGGCGCTCAGCGCGGCGTTGGCCAGGACGAGACCGATGAGGATCTCCTCCGGGTGGCCGTTGCCGATGCCCTCGGCCAGGAAGCCGCCGAGGGACAGCACGAGCCCGACGGCCCACTGCGCGGGCAGGACGGGTGCCCCCGTGAGGCGTGCGGCGCGCCGCGTCGTCCACATCGCGAACCAGGCGATCGCAGCGGCCTGCACCGCCGCGAGCGGGGCCAGCGGGGACACGCCGACCAGGTCGAGCGCCCGGGTCGCGAGGCCGAGCACGAGCAGGTACAGCGGGCCGATCTGGAGACCGCCGTCGGCGAACACGTCGAGGACGTCGGGGCCGAGCATGGTGCTCCCGGCGGAGCGGAACCACCCCGCGTCACCGTCGGGGATGACGGCGCCGAGCGCACCGCACGTGACGGCCGCGAGGAGCACGACGCCGAGGACCGGACGCTGCCAGACCGCGCGCAGCGCGACCCACAGGCGCGGGCGGGCCTCCTGCAGCCTCGAGGTCTCCCGGGCGAGCCACGTCGTGCCGTCGGGCTCCGGGGACGCGTCGACCAGGGGCGGGTCCTGCAGCTGCGTCACACCAGGGCATCGGCAGCCGGTCCGCCCGCCTTGAGGTCAGCGCAGGAGCTCGGGCACCGCGTCGAGGTAGCCGGCGAGGTTGCGCCGGACCTCCGCGACCGAGTCGCCGCCCGTCTTCTCCAGCAGCGCGTCCGCGACCACGAGCGCGACCATGGCCTCGGCGACGACGGCCGCGGGCGGCACGGCACACACGTCCGACCGCTGGTGCTGGGCCTTCGCGGGCTCCCCGGTCGCGGTGTCGACGGTGTCGAGCGCACGCGGCACGGTCGAGATCGGCTTCATGGCCGCCCGGACGCGCAGCACCTCGCCGTTGGTCATGCCGCCCTCGAGACCGCCCGCACGGTTGGTGCGACGGACGATGCGGCCCGTGTCGTCACGCTCGATCTCGTCGTGCGCGACCGACCCGCGGCGCGTCGCGGTGCGAAAGCCGTCGCCGACCTCGACACCCTTGATCGCCTGGATCCCCATGAGCGCGCCCGCGAGGCGCGCGTCGAGCCGGCGATCGGCGTGGACGTAGGACCCGAGCCCCGCGGGCAGGCCGTGGACGAGCACCTCGACGACCCCGCCGAGCGTGTCGCCGTCCTTGTGGCACTCGTCGATCTCGGCGACCATCGCGGCCGACGTGGCGGGGTCGAAGCAGCGCACCGGGTCGGCGTCGAGCGCGGCGACGTCGTCGGGCGTCGGCGCGGGCGCGTCCTCCGGGACGGCGACGGGGCCGATGCCGACCACGTGCGACACGAGACGGACGCCCGCCGCCTGCTCGAGGAACGCCGCCGCGACGGTGCCGAGGGCGACGCGCGTGGCGGTCTCGCGCGCGCTCGCGCGCTCGAGCACGGGCCGGGCGTCGTCGAAGGCGTACTTCCGCATCCCGACCAGGTCGGCGTGGCCCGGGCGCGGGCGCGTGAGCGGGGCGTTGCGGGCCCGGTTGAGGACGGCCGGGTCGTCGACCGGGTCGGCCGCCATGACCTCCTGCCACTTGGGCCACTCGGTGTTGCCGATCTCGATCGCGACCGGACCACCCTGGGTGCGACCGTGCCGCACGCCCGCGAGGAGCCGCACGTCGTCCTGCTCGAACTTCATGCGCGCGCCGCGGCCGTACCCGAGCCGCCGGCGGGCGAGCGCCGCCTGCACGTCGGACGAACGGACCTCCACGTCGGCCGGCAGTCCCTCGAGGATCCCGACCAGGGCGGGACCGTGCGACTCACCTGACGTCAACCAGCGCAGCATGGGCCGCATCCTCCCACGACGGGTGCACGCGGAAGGGCCGGGTCCGCCTCCTGGGCGGGCCCGGCCCTTCCGGTCGTGCGACTCGGACCTACTGGCCCGGGATGGGCAGCAGCGGGTTCTTGCCGGGGACCGCACCGGGCAGCGCGGGCGGCGCGGCCTCCTCGGTCGGGGGCACCGCCAGGGCGTCGGGCAGCACGTACGTCTGGCCCGAGATGATGAGCTCCAGGTCACCGGGCGCGGTCGCCGGACGACCGGCCCCCGCGTCCGCCTGGTCCTGCGCCGTGCCGACCAGGCCGGTCACCAGGAACAGGCGCGGCGTCGCGTTCTGGATGTCCGACAGGAACGCGATCACGTTGTCGTACGTGCCGAGCGCGGTGATCGAGAACGGGATCGCCGCGAACCCGGCGGGCGCGCCTGCGGCCTGCTCGGGGGCGGGCGTCGCGCCCGTGCCGTCGGTCGCACCGGTCGCCTCGGTCGAGCCCTCGGCGGGCACCTCGCCGGCCGGGGTCTCCGCGGCGGGCGCGGCGGCGGGCGGCGCGACGACGACGGCCTGGGCCGTGCTCGGGGACACCCCGATCAGCGTGACCGAGTGCGCGACGGCGATCGCGTCGAGCTCGCGGATGTACGCCGCGAGGTTCGCCTCGACCGGGATCTGCGTCCGGAGCGCGTCGAGCTGGGCCCGGTACTCGGGGAGCTTCGCGAAGTCCGCCGCGAGCTTCTTGACGCGGAGGTCCAGCAGGTCGTTCTGCTCGCGCGTCTGCTGCGCCTCCGTCCGCAGCTCGGCCGCGGCGGCGAGCGTCGGGGAGATCGCGAGGAACCACGCGGCGACGGCCATGACGAGACCGATGAAGACCGTCCCGCCGATCCAGGTGCTCTTCTTCGCACCACTCATGTCAGCTTCCCTCCTGGACCGCGTCGAAGCGGTGGGCGTACGCGGTGTCGGTGAACTGCACCGTGGCGATGACGTTGTAGAACACGCCGTCCTCCTCGGTGAGCTCGGCCGACGTGGCCCACGGGTCGGTGAAGCCGGGGACGCTCGCGAGCGAGTCGATGAGCGCCGCGACGTCGGGCACGGTCCTCGAGTACGCCGTGAACTGGATCTGGCCCACGGACGGCCCCTGCAACGGGTCGGTCGGCGCAGCGGCCGGAACGGTCGGGGTCGCGCCGGTCACCGTGAACGTGTCGAGGTAGACACCTGCGGGCAGCACCGCGGTGATCGCGTCGACGTACGGCTTCCACTCGACCTCGGTCGACATGCCCACGGAGCGCGCGGTCGTCGCCTGGTCGAGCGCACCGAGCACCTGCGGCACCTCGGCGTACTTCTGCTGCTCGAGCTCGAGGCGCTCGGTCTCGGCCTGGGCCTCGGCGAGCTCCGTCGCGGCGGACGCGCCGGAGATGAGTGCGAGCCCGAACCCGCCCGCGCACAGCGCGAACGTCACGACCAGCGAGATCAGCAGCCAGCGCTTCGTCGCACGCAGACCTCGGGCGGCGCGGACCTCGGGCGGCAGCAGGTTGACCTGCGGGAGGGTGCCGCTCAGGGCGGTCCCGCCACCGGCGGACTTCGTCCGCGGCTTCTTCTCCAGGACGGTGCTCATGCGGCGACTCCATAGGCCAGGCCCACGGGCAGGGCGACGAACGGCTCGTGCCCGTTGAGCGACTCGCGCGAGAACGACTTGGCGGCACGCAGGCCCAGCAGCGGGTCGCCCAGCGTGACGGGGATGCGGCTCGCGCTCGACAGGTACTGCCCGAGGCCCGGCAGCTGCGAGCCGCCGCCCGTCAGGACGATGACGTCGATGGCCGCGCCGTTGTTGTTGCTGCCGTAGTACACGAACGTGTTGCGCACGGACTCGACGAGCGTGCGCACGACGGAGCCGACGGCCTCGGCCGCGTCCTGACGCTCACGTCCGACGGCGAAACCGACACCGACCTCGCGCTTGACGCCCTCGGCCTCCTGGGCGGAGATGCCCATCGCGCTCGCCACGGCAGCCGTGATGTTCTGGCCGCCCGTGGGCAGCGAGCGCACGAGGCGCGGGGTGGACTGCGACGAGATGACGACCGTGGTGATGGTCGCGCCGATGTCGACGAACGCGGCGGTCGCACGCGCGAGCTCGCCGCGGGCGAGGGCCCGGTGCAGCGCGAACGCGTTGAGGTCAACCATGCGCGCACGCAGGCCGGCGCCCTCGACGGCGAGGACGTTCGCGGTCACCGTGTCGCGCTGCGCGGCGACGAGCATGCCGTGCACGGCGCGGCCCTGCGGACCGTCGTACTCGGCCGTCGGGTAGAAGTCGAGCAGCGCGTCGTCCGTGGACATCGGGAGCATCTCGTGCACCTGGTACGGGAGCGACGCCTTGATCTGGGGCAGCGGCATCCAGGGCAGGTCGAGCTCGCGCACGATGACGCGCTGGTTGCCGACGCCGATGATGACGTCCTTGGACTCGAACTTGGCCTGCGCCCACAGCTGTCGCAGCGCCTGCGAGACGGTCTCGGGCTGGACGACCTCGCCGTCACGCACCGCACCGAGCGGGAGCTGGACCTGTCCGAAGCGGACGAGGGTGGGCGGGTTCTTCCCGGTCGGGCCGCCGCTGCCGAACTCGATCTCGGCGGCACGGACGCAGGACGAACCGATGTCGAGCCCGATGACACGTGTGGTGGCCACGAGGGTCCTTCCGGGAAGGGCGACGATTCACCCCTGCTATCGGCCGGGACCCCTCCCGACTTGAGCGCTGCGCACCAGTTGTCTGCGCTGCGTGCCTCGTCAGAGGGCGCCGAGGTACGCGCTCCAGAGCGACTCGCCGACGACGACGCCGACCGCGGCGCCGGCGAGCATCCAGGGCCCGAACGGGATGCCGGACTTGCGGCCCGCGCGGCCCGCGACGAGCAGCCCGACGGCGTACACGCCGCCGAGCAGGAACGCGGCGAACCAGCCGACGAGCAGTGCTCCCCAGCCGAACCAGCCGAGGTACAGCCCGAGCACGCCGGCGAGCTTGACGTCGCCCAGCCCCATGCCGGCCGGGTAGACGAGCACGGTGACGAGGTAGACGACGAAGAGGATCGCGCCGCCCGCGAGGGCACGCACCAGCGCGCCCCAGTCCGACGTGCCGCCCGGGTTCGCGCTCGCGAGGGCGAGCAGGGCCAGGGCGACCGGGTAGGACGGCAGGACGATCGCGTCGGGGAGCCGCTTGGTGTCGATGTCGATGAGCGTGAGCGCGACGCTGATCGCGGCGAGGTAGAGCAGCGCGGGCAGGATCCACCTCGGGCCGGCGAACCACGCGGTGAGCGCGAACAGCACGCCCGTCGCGGCCTCGACGGCGGGGTAGCGCGCGGAGATCGGGGCGCCGCAGTCGCGGCACCGGCCGCGCAGCAGGAGCCACGACACGACGGGGACGTTGTCGCGGGCGCGGATCGCGTGGCCGCACCGCGGGCAGGCGCTGGGCGGGTGCACGACGGACTCGCCGCGCGGCACGCGCCAGACGACGACGTTGAGGAACGACCCGACGAGCAGCCCGAGCAGGCCGGCGACGACGGGGAGGGCGGCGGCGAGCACCGCGAGCTCGTCGGGGGTCATCGGCGGGCTCCGAGGTCAGGCGTTCGCACGCGTGTACAGGGTGTCGAGGCGGTGGTCGTCGACGCCGGTCGTGGCAGCCTGCAGCCCCGGACGGGCAGCGGCCGGCCGTCGGTCTCCAGGCGGTTGTCCATGCTAGTCGTCCCCCCGTGTCGATCCGGGCGCCCGTCGGCCCACGCCTGGCGCCCGAACGGCGCGATCGTGCGAGCGGAAGGGTGCTCCCGGTGATGAGGGCCGCCGCACGGTGCTTCGGCGAATCTTCATGCGTCAACGGCACGCGGCGCCGCGCACTTGAGCGCGACGCCGCGTGGAGGACGGTCTCATCCGGTCGTGGACGTCTGTCGTGCGGACGTCACTGCCGCAGGTTCTGCGGCGTGGGGATCTCGCCGCTGTACCGCATCGTCCACTCCGCGTTCGCCCACTCCGGGAAGAACGGGGGCCGCGAGTACTGCAGGCGCGTGTCGTACTGGTAGAGCTTCGTGTAGCCCTCGTTCCCCTTGCCGACGATGCCGCGCCAGCGCTGCGCGATCGAGCCGTTGACCAGGAGCGTGCCCGCGTCACCGCCGACGTCGTACTTCTGGACGAGGAACGAGTGCAGCAGCGTCTGGATCGAGCCGGCGATCTGCACGCCGTCCGCCGGGTTCTTGGCACCGGTGGACGGGTCGACGTACCGGTTCGGCCAGCCCGACACCTCGCCGACGTTCTCGGGCGCGTCCGTGTTCCACACCTGGCCGTAGGTCTGGCAGGAGCCGTTCGCCCGGTAGGCCACGCACCGCGTGACCGACTTGACGTCACCGACGCGCGGATGGAACACCTCGACCGCGTTCGTGGCGACCAGCCCGAGCATGTCACGGTCGTTGTTGGACAGCCCGCCCGCGAGGACGAGGTCGCCGGTGACGACCACGGACTGCGCGGCGGCGACCGTCACGCGGCCCTGGAGCACGCCCTCGACGTAGAGGTTGCCCTCGCCGCAGTACTTGGTCGACTCGAGCATGTTCGTGTCGGCCTTGTAGCTCGTGATGCTCGACGTCGGCGTGGTCTTCGCGGCGGAGAAGTCGCCGAGCGGCAGCGTCTTGCCGCTGACGCCCCCGATCTCGCCCGCGTAGCACTGGCGCAGCGCGCCGCCCGACGCGGCCACGTACACGACCATCTCGTTGGGGACGTCGACCAGGGCACCGGCCGCCGAGTTGAGGTCGGTCGTCGAGCCGCAGCTCGGGTCCGACGCGGTGCCGGGGAGCCGGATCGCGACGGGGGCCCGGTTGTTGTTGACGCTCGTCTTGTTCCAGACGCGCATCTTGCCGGGGCTCGTCGCGGTCGCGCCCTTCTCGAAGACGATGCGCGTCGACCCGAAGTAGTGGCACCCGGGGTGCGTCGCGAACTCCCCCGAGTTGTCCGGGAGGTAGAGCGGGTCGTCGTACTTCGGCTTCTTGCCGCTGAAGTCGGCCACCGAGCCGCTGCGCAGGCAGTAGCTCTCCCACGACGAGTTCGTCGTGCCGGCGTTCTTGCAGCGCGTGTCCGCGGTGTACACCTGCTCGAGGAACACCGGCTTGAGACCGCTGCGCGCCGTGCCGAGGATCGTGTCGTTGGTGAACACCTCGCCGTCCAGGCGGTCGCCGCCGATGAACGTGATCTCCATGCAGTCCGGGTTGTTCGCCGCGTTGTACGCGGACCGGCCGTTGTACCAGTACTTCGCGAGGGTGTTGCCGCTCCGGCCGCAGACGTCCGACGGGACGCCGCTCGGGTAGTCCGTCTTGTTGTAGGCCTGGATGTTGGCCGGGTCCGCCGACTCGAAGTCGGTGTAGTAGACGTAGTCGGTCGAGGCGCCACGGCCGACCGCGGTCTCGATGGTGCGGTAGGAGTCCCCCACGCGACCGGTCACCGTCAGCAGGTAGGTCCCCGTGCTGCCGTTGTAGGCCCCGACGAGGTAGTGGAACACCGGGTCCTTGGGACCGGTCGCGCCCGAGACGACCGGCTGCCAGCCGACCGGTGTGGTCGCGCTCCAGCCGCAGGAGTTGGTCGTCGTGACGGGCCCACGCCAGGCGGCGTTCCCGCAGTCCACCGTGCGACCGTACGAGCTGTCCCGGTTGAGGCGGCTGATGAAGTCGTCCACACCCGACTGCGCGGCGGCCATGGCCCCGGTGTAGTCCTGGGTCAGACGCGAGAAGCGCTGGCTCGAGACGGTGAACGAGAGCGCGGCGAACGCGAGCATCGCGAGCACGAGCATGGAGCCGACGACGATCACCAGGGCGGCGCCCCGGTCGTCCTCGGAGCTCCTCAGTCGACGCAGGATCACGGCGTGTCCGATTCCGGCCGGAGGACGGCCAGTGAGTTGGGCAGGAGGATGCGCTGGATGTACGTGGTGGTGCCGGTGCTCGTCTGGGCGTTGTCGCGGACCCGCAGCGTGACCTCGACCGAGAGGACCTCGCCCATGTCCGCCGCCGTCAACCCGCTGCTCGGCACCGTCATCGCGCTGCCGTCGTCGCGGTAGTACTGGAACAGCGGCGTACCGCCGGACGTGCGGACGTCGGTGGCGAGGCGGCGGACCTGCAGTCGACTGCGGCACGCCGCCGTCGCACCGGACGCCTCTGCGTTGCAGTAGGTGAATCCGGCGCCCGCCGCCGGGGTTGCGGTGTCCGGGCGTTGCACCTTCTCGACCAGCACGCCCGCGTCGGGCCCGCTGGTCGCGACCGAGTACGAGATCCGGCTCGGCCCACGCACAGCCCCCGACGAGTTGTCGAGGTTGGCGTAGAACTGCATCGAGTAGGTGTTCGCGATGACGAACGCGTCGATGTCGCACGCGGTGGTGGTGCAGCTCGACAGCTTGTTGGGCTTCACGGCGGTCCGCAGCGTCTTGCTGAGCCGGTCGACCGACGCGCGCGCCACGTCGACCTGGTCCTGCCGTGTGATGTTCTGCACGACCGTGCGCTGGAACCCGATCGCGAGGGTCGCCACCGCCGCGATGATCATCCCGAGGATCATCATGCTGACGAGCAGTTCCGGCAGCGACTGACCGTCGTCGCGCCGCTGCGACACCCGCATCACGGCGTCACCGCCGGAAGCGGGACGTCGACAGTGACCGTCGAGCCGGGCTGGACTGCCGTCGTCGGGTAGCCGCCACCCGGCGCCGTGGTGCCGAAGTACACGCCGTAGGTCGTCGGCCACAGGCCGGTCACGTCCATGGTGGCCGCGGTGATCGGCACGCTCCAGGCGCCGCTCGACCCGGCGAACTCCGACGCGACCAGCGTGACCACGTTGCCGAGGACGTCCGCGTCGGTCACGGGCGCGAGCGTCACGGGGTCGACGAAGCGCAGCCGCATCGTCGCGGCCTGGTCGTACGTGAACTGGACGCCGTTGTTGAGGCGGCCACGCTGGACGAAGCCGACCGCCTTGGCGGGGCTCGTCGTGCGGGACACGTCGACGTACCCGGGGTCGACGACCCGCGCGGTGTACTCGGTGCCCGTGCCCGCTGCCGGGTTGACCTGGACGACGGCGCACCCCGAGGCGTCGGTCACGGCGCTGCGGGTCTCGCTGCCGGAGGACACGCTGACCGACCGGCCGGGGTTCGGGGTGCCGGCGGCCGTCGAGACGCGGACCGCGACGAACGCGGCGTTGCCCTGGACGCCGTCGTCCTTGCGCGGTGCGAGCTGCGTGCTCGACGTCACCGCCTTGACCGAGCCCATGCGCGGCCACGTCACGCTCACCGTCACGCGGAGCGTCGGGTACGTCACGACGCTGCCGCCGTTGCACGCGGACTGCCCGTTGCCGACCACGGACCACGCGACGTCGCGACGCACGGTGTACGACACCCCGTCGACGACGAGCGGCGCGCCCACGGTCTGGCCGGGGAGGTTGTGGGGGTTGACGACCGTCCCGGCGTTGGCGACGGTCATCGGCGCGGTGGCACTGCGCGCGAACTCGTCGCGCACGATGTCGATCTCCCGCGCGGCGAGGTTCGCCGCGGCGACACGGTTGCGGTTGACGACGCTCTGCGCCTGGCTCTGCAGGACGACGCCGATGATCGCGAGGCTCATCGTCCCGAGGATCACCATCGCGACGACCAGCTCGATGAGCGAGAAGCCCGCGTCGACGCGCTGGGGGGCGGACGCGGGCTGGAGGTGCGGCATCTCGAGACCCTTTCGGGGAGTCACCACGTGCAGGAGAGGAGCGGGTCGGACGGCAGATGGGGCGGGAGCGAGCGCTCCCGCCCCATCAGGAACGCGACGTCAGCAGGCAGCGCCCTTGACGAGGCCGTCCTGGGCCGAGTACTTCGCACGGCTCTGGGTGCCGCCCGAGTAGGTGACGTCGACGCACCACGTGGACGCGGCGTCCTGGATGGTCGTCGTCGTGCCGGGCACGAAGGTGACCGCGGTGATGTTCGACGAGGCCTTGCCGACGTCGACGCCGTTCACGGTGTACCGCGCCGGCGTGGCGCTCGAGCGAGCGACCTGGGCGGCGGTGAGGGCCGTCGTCGCGTCGACGTAGTAGGTGGCGATCTCCTTGCCGAGCGTCGAGACGTCCGACGTGGCGGCCGTGTCGTTCGCCTTCTTCCGCTGGTTGAGGAAGACCGGGATGGCGATCGCGGCGAGGATGCCGATGATGATCATGACGACGAGGAGCTCGATAAGGGTGAAGCCCTTGTCCTTCTCCTCGATGGACTTGCGGATGCGAGCGATCACTGCTGCTCCCTGTGTCACGTTGATGGTGTCGGTGTTCAACTTCAGTCCGGCGACCGCCGGTTCAGTCGTGCACCCCGGACATCGGCCGGGGCCGGCGGAGGCTTGAGCTCGCAGTTCCGAGAAGTCCCGAAACTCACTCGCTCGGAGCATTCGTCATTCGATGAGGTTGAAGATCCCGAAGATCGGCATGTACATCGCGATCACCATCGACCCGACGATTGCCCCGATGACGACGATCATGATCGGCTCGATCAGGCTCGTGAGCTGCTCGGTCGTCGACTCGACCTCCTGGTCGTAGAAGTCGGAGACCTTGGCGAGCATCGTGTCCAGCGCACCGGTGTCCTCACCGACGGCCATCATCTGCACGACCATGGGCGGGAAGACGGGGTGCTGCGAGAGCGGGCCGGCGAGCGACTCACCGCGGCGCACGGACTCCTGGACGGCCTTGGCGGCGCGTTCGATGACAAGGTTGCCGCTCGTCTCCCCCACGATGTCGAGCGCCTGCAGCAGCGGGACGCCGGCGTGGATCATCGTGCCGAAGTTCCGCGTGAACCGGGAGATCGCGATCTTCCGGAAGAGCTGCCCGAAAACGGGCACCTTGAGCTTCCACGGATCGACCCGTTCCCGGATCCCGCGGTCGTTCTTGTGCTTTCCCCACCAGAACGCGAAGATCCCGAGCCCGACGATGGTCGGGATGATCGTGATCTTCAGCGCCTGCGACAGGAACATGAGGATTCGGGTCGGCAGCGGCAGCGTCCCGCCGAGCGACGAGAACATGCCCGCGAAGACCGGCACGATGAACAGCAGCATGCCGGTCGTGGCGAGGATCGCGACGATGAAGACGACGACGGGGTAGGTCATCGCCGACTTGATCTTGCCGCGGAGCTTGACCTCGGCCTCGAAGTTGTTCGCGACCGACAGCAGCGTCTGGTCGAGGAAGCCGCCGACCTCGCCCGCCTTGACCATGTTGATCATGAGCGGCGGGAACACGTCGGGGTGCTTGCCGAGCGCCGTGGAGAACGCGACGCCGACCTCGACGTCGTTGCGCACCTGACCGAGCACCTTGGCGAGCGGCTTCGACTCGGTCTGCTCCGCGAGGATCGCGAGCGCGCGCAGGAGCGACAGGCCGGAGTCGATCATCGTCGCGAGCTGACGCGACATGACCGCGAGGTCCTTGAGCGAGATCTTGTTGCCGCCGAAGCCGGGGATGTTGATCTCGGCGTTGAGGCCCGAGGTCGACACCTCGGAGATCGAGACGGCCGCGAGGCCCATCTCGCGGAGCCGGTTGGCGACCGCCGCCTGGTTGTTGGCCTCGACGCGGCCCTTGACGATCTTCCCGGACTTGTCCCGGACCGCGTACTCGTACGTCTTCGTGGCGGCCATCAGAAGGCCTGCCCGTACGAGCCGGTGCCCATCGTGGCCTCGTCACCGAGACCGACGGAGCCCTGCGAGGCACCCGAGAACCGGCCGGTGAGCCGGTTGTAGTCCTCGACGTGGTGGCACTTCTCGAGCCCGAGCTCGTAGCTGATCTTGCCGGTCTTCACGAGGTCGGCGAGGTGCTGGTCCAAGGTGTGCATCCCCTGCTTCGCCCCGGCCTGCATGGCCGAGTAGATCTGGTGGGTCTTGCCCTCACGGATGAGGTTGCGGATGGCGGGCGTCGCGACCATGACCTCGGTCGCGACGGCACGCCCGGGGGCGTCGGACCGCTTGCACAGCGTCTGGCAGACGACGCCCTGGATCGCGCCCGCGAGCTGCGTGCGGACCTGGGCCTGCTGGTGCGACGGGAAGACGTCGATGATGCGGTCGATCGTCTGGGCGGCGTCCTGCGTGTGCAGCGTCGCGAAGACGAGGTGACCGGTCTCGGCCGCGGTGAGCGCGACGGAGATCGTCTCCAGGTCGCGCATCTCGCCGACGAGGATGATGTCCGGGTCCTGCCGCAGCACGTGCTTGAGCGCGTTCGCGAACGAGTGCGTGTCCTCGCCGACCTCGCGCTGGTTGATGAGCGACTTCTTGTGCCGGTGGAGGAACTCGATCGGGTCCTCGACGGTCATGATGTGGTCCTCGCGCGTGCGGTTCGCGAGGTCGATGATCGCGGCGAGCGTCGTCGACTTGCCCGAGCCGGTCGGGCCCGTGACGAGCACCAGGCCACGCGGCAGGCCCGCGAACGTGCCGACCACGGCCGGGACGCCGAGGTCCTCGAGCGGCTTGATCTCGTAGGGGATCACGCGGAACGCCGCGCCGATGGACTCGCGCTGCTGGTAGATGTTCACGCGGAACCGGGCGAGGCCGCGCACCGCGTACGAGAAGTCGAGCTCGAGGTTCGCCTCGAACGTCTCCCGCTGCTTCTGCGTGAGGATCGAGTAGATGACGCGGCGCAGCGGCTCCGGCATGAGCGGCGCGTAGCCGTCCATGGGGCGCAGCGAGCCCGCCACGCGCACGGTCGGCGGGGCACCCGTGGTGAAGTGCACGTCGGACGCGCCGAGCTTGACCATCTGGCCGAGGACGTCGTCGATGAGGATGTCGTCCTCGTGCCGGTCCTGCCCGACGCCCGACCGTGCGGACCGGTCCCTCGCGGCCCGCGGGAGGCCGTCGCCCGCCGCGGGCTTCGTCATCGCGGGGGCCGCGGGTGCGGGCGGCG
>NZ_JAAXOY010000220.1 GCF_012396155.1 Cellulomonas septica
GCTCGCGCACCGCGAAGGGCCCGCGGGTGTCGCGCACTGGGCGGCCCAGGCGGAGGCCTGGGTCGAGGGCGTGACCGGCGGACGACCCGACGACGGCCCGTGGCCGCCGGGGCGGCCGTTGCTCGTGACGGAGAACGACGCGACGAGCGGCCTGTCGAACGGCGACACCGGCGTGGTCGTCCGCGACCTCGGCGGTGACGGAGCCGAGGAGGCGGTCGTGGTCGCGTTCGGCGACGCCGAGCGGCCGCACCTGGTGCGACCGCACCGGCTGCCCGCCGTGCAGACGGTCCACGCGATGACCGTGCACCGCGGGCAGGGCAGCCAGTTCACGCGCGTCACGGTGCTCCTGCCGCCCGCGACGTCACCGCTGCTGACGCGCGAGCTGCTGTACACGGCGGTGACGCGCGCCCGGGACTCGGTGCACGTCATCGGGTCGGAGGCCGCGGTCCGTGCCGCGGTCGAGCGCCCGGTCCGGCGCGCGAGCGGCCTGCGGCACGCGCTCTAGCCGGTCCCCGGCGCCCCTACGCGAGGCCGAGGTCCCGGCGCAGGAAGACGCTGTGCGGGTCGAGCACGTAGTCGGCGAACGGCGGGCACTCGACGAAGTCCGCGCGGGCGTAGAGGCGACGGGCCGCCGCGAAGTAGTCCTGGGTGCCCGTCTCGAGCAGGACGCTGCGGTAGCCACGGAGGGTCGCCTGCGCGAGCGCGTGGTCCAGCAGCGCAGCGCCGACGCCCTGCCCGCGGGCCGCAGGCGCGGTCCGCATCGACTTGAGCTCCGCCGATCCGCCACCCAGGACCTTGAGCGCGACGGTGCCGAGCAGAGCCCCGCCTCCGTCGCGCGCCGTCCAGAACGTGACCGCCGGGTCGGTCAGGGCTGCGGGGTCGAGCGCGTGGACGGACTCGGCGGGCGACGTCGCGTACATGTCCGCGAGGTGCTCCTCGAGCAGCGCGAGCACGTCGGGCCGCAGCGGGTCGTCGGCGTCGATCGTCAGGACGGTGGTGGGCACAGGCACGCTCCTCGCGACGGGTCACCGACAGGCGGGTCGCTCCGCGGTGGCGCGGGTCGTCGGTGCGGCCACATCGTCGCGCGGCCGTGTGTCGAGCGTGTTGCACGCGCCGCGCCGGTGCCCGACCGCCCCGTGACCAGGCGCACACGACGCGCCGACGCAGGAACGAGCCGCGGACCGCCGCGCAGGGCCCCGGGCATCACGGTCGCCGCACACGGTGCGCCATGCACCTCGGTCGCCGCACACGGGGCACCCTGCATCACCGTCACCGCGCACCGGGCGCCCTGCCTCACGGTCACCGCACACGACGACGCCCGGTCGCCCCTCGC
Source organism: Cellulomonas septica (assembly GCF_012396155.1). Classification (GTDB taxonomy): domain Bacteria; phylum Actinomycetota; class Actinomycetes; order Actinomycetales; family Cellulomonadaceae; genus Cellulomonas; species Cellulomonas septica. The sequence goes on from NZ_JAAXOY010000220.1 coordinate 1,334, forward strand.
TGACGCAAGGGCGACCGGGCGCGTCGTTCGAACCGACGTCAGGACGCCGTGACGGGCTCCCGCGGGGCCGGGACGACGGTCGCGTCGCGGACCTCGTCGTCGGCCTCGGTGGCCTCGTCGACGTCGTCGGCGAGCAGGTTCGCCGTCGACGCGGACGTGTAGCGCTCGACGTCGAGGATGCCTTCGCGCTTGGCGACGATCGTGGGCACGAGCGCCTGACCCGCGACGTTGACCGCGGTGCGGCCCATGTCGAGGATCGGGTCGATCGCGAGCAGCAGGCCGACGCCGGCGAGCGGCAGGCCGAGCGTCGACAGCGTGAGGGTCAGCATGACGACGGCACCGGTGAGGCCCGCGGTCGCGGCGGACCCGACGACGGACACGAACGCGATGAGGATGTAGTCGGTGACCGACAGGTCCACGCCGAAGATCTGCGCGACGAAGATCGCGGAGATCGCGGGGTAGATCGAGGCGCAGCCGTCCATCTTGGTCGTGGCGGCGAGCGGCACCGCGAACGACGCGTAGGAGCGCGGGACCCCGAGGTTCCGCTCGACGACCCGCTGCGTGACGGGCAGCGTCCCGACGGACGAGCGCGACACGAACGCGAGCTGGATCGCCGGCCACGCACCGCGGAAGAACGCGCCGATGCCCAGGCCGTTGGTCCGCAGGATCACCGGGTAGACGACCAGCAGGACGACGGCGAGGCCGAGGTAGATCGCGGCGGCGTAGGTGCCGAGCGGTGCGAGCAGGTCCCACCCGTAGGTCGCGACGGCCTTGCCGATGAGGCCGAGCGTGCCGAGCGGCGCGAGGCGGATGACCCACCACAGCACCTTCTGCACGACGGCGAGCGCGGACCGGTTGAACGCGAGGAACGGCTGCGCGGCCTTGCCGGTGCGCAGCGCGGCGATGCCGACGACGAGCGCGACGACGACGATCTGCAGCACGTTGAACGACACCGAGGTGCTGGCCTCGACGGCGCCGTCGGCACCGGTGGTGACCTGCGTGCCGGCGCCGATCCCGAGCCAGTTGCCGGGGATGAGGCCCTTGAGGAAGTCGAGCCAGGAGCCGCTCGCGCCGGCCTCGAACCCGTCCTCGGGGCTGAGGGTCGAGCGCGCGCCGGGCTGGAGCAGCAGGCCGAGGCCGATGCCGACGCCCACGGAGATCGCGGCGGTGATGGCGAACCACAGCAGGGTCTGCCAGGCGAGGCGTGCGGCGTTGGTGACGCGCTCGAGGTTCGCGATCGACGTGACGATCGCGAGGAACACGAGCGGCGGGACGATCGCCTTGAGCAGCGTGACGAACGAGGACCCGATCGTGTCGAGCGTGGTCGTCAGCCAGTTGGGCTCGCCGGAGGGCGTCTCGCCCATCTGCAGCGCGATCCAGCCGAGGAGCACGCCGAGGCCGAGGCCGAGCAGGACCTGGACGGTGAAGGAGGGGAACCGCAGCCGGCGCTGGGGCTGCGTGGTGGTGTCAGACACGGGGTGAGGCCTTTCCGGGGCGCGGTCGCGCCGCGAGGGAGGTCCGTGAGGGACGCGTCGGGGGGACGGAGCCAGGTCGACGAGCGACGTGGCGGGAACCGGCGGAGGACTGCCGGCCGGTCGCGGTCGGAGGGCGCACGGCGGCGCCGGACCGTCAGGGACCCGTGCGGGGTCCCGCGTGCCGGGTCAGCGACCCGGGAAGCGGTGCGTGTGCCGACAGAGCGCGCTGGCGACCCGACGCAGGTCGACGGCACGGCGCTCGGTCAGGTGCAGGCTCACGCGCGGCAGCTCCAGGTTCGCAGGAAGGCGGCCGCTCGACGGCGACCACAGTGCGCAACCGACCGTCGCCCCCGACTGTTCCCTGTACCCACCACGGACCTGTCGGTGAGGCGGACGTCACAGGCAAGCGCCTACCGGCCGGATCACCCTGCCGTCCCCGTATCGCCTCGCGACAGGACCGCTCCTGCCTCCCGAACGCACGCTCGACGACAGGGGGCATCTCATGGCAGCGACGTTCGGGGTGGAGGCCATCCGGCACTTCGGCAACGCACGGGCGAACGGCGTCTCCACCGCCGCGGACCTCACCTACACGTTCAACCGCAGCAACGGGTTCGACGACGAGCTCCGCAGCTCCGGGCACACCCGGGCCTGGTACTGGTCCGAGCAGGACGTGTGGGAGAACGACATCCAGGACACGAGCGGCGGCGGTGACGACCGCACGTGGGTCGACGACGTCGACCTGTTCTGGATCGAGACGCACGGCAACCACACGGCGGACGGCCAGGCCCGGCTGCTGTACGACGTCCCGCGCGACCAGTGGCGCACGTTCTCGGGCACGTGGGAGCTCGGCGAGGACTGGAACGCGGAGTGGGTCATGGCCTACTCGTGCGACACCGCGCCGCTCGGCACCCTCACGGGGCTGTGGAACATCTTCAACCGCCTGCACCTGTACTGCGGGGCGTGGGAGGAGATGTGGGACGGCATCACCACCGACGAGTGCGGCGAGGACGTCGCGAGCAACCTCACCGACGGCGACACGGTGTCGTCGGCGTGGATCGACGGCGTCTCCGACTGGTGGGTCGACAACCACCCGGTCGTCGTCGGGCCGGCGACGTCGCAGACGTGGAACGGCGGCAACGTCATCTGGTCGCTGAGCCCGCACAACCGCGACCACCTGTGGGGCCACGGCTCGGTGTCCCCCGACCTGTCCCCGTCCCAGCAGGGCTGCCTGCTGTGGCGCTGGGCCGAGGGCTGAGAGGGAGAAGGACATGACCACGACGAAGGACCTGACCGAGCGCCTGACGGGCCTGGTCGGCGACGTGCCCGACGTGACCGAGGTCGTCGAGCTGGCGACGCCCGGCCCGGAGACGTTCGTGCGCCGCAACGAGCAGCTGTTCGCCGGCCTGGCCGAGGCGGCGGGCATCCCGCTCGACGCGTCGCAGGGCGGTCTCCGCCTGGCCGACCGCTCGGTGTACCGGGGTGAGGACGGCGGGCGTGCCGTGACGTTCCACGCGTCGGGCGCGCTGACGCTGCACGCGGGCGTCGACCCGCTCGACGACCTGTTCGACGAGGTGCTCCCGGACGAGAAGCTCCGCGGCTACGTGGACGACCAGGTCGCGCGGCTCGGGCTGGCGTCGCTCGTCGACCGCGAGGACACGCTCACGTTCGAGCGCCTCTGGAAGCTCAAGGCGGCGGGCGCCGACCGCGAGGGCAAGGTCAGCGAGCCCGTGCTCACGCGAGCCGTCGGCGCGTACCGGCACGCGGTCCGCGACCTGCCCGTGCTCGGGCGGGCGTCGGGGAGCGTCGAGGTGACCGGCTCCGGCCGCCTGTCGTCGCTCACGCTCACGCTGCGCCGGTTCGCGGGCGACGGGAGCGGCGCGACGCTCGACAAGGCGGTGTCGCGCCGCCCCGAGGACGCCGCGTCCGAGGTCGCGGCCCGCCTGTCACGCCTGCTCGAGGGCCGCGAGGAGGACGTCCGGATCGAGCCGCAGCTGTTCGCGTTCGGCTACCTGAGCCTCGGGCGGCGGCGTGCGCAGAGCGTGCTGGCGCCGATGTACGTGGCCGCAGTGACGGTGGACGGCGGCGAGGAGGCCGAGCGCTCGGCCCATGTCGTGGCCGTGACCGGCAGCGAGAAGCAGTACCTGCGACTTCCCGTGGGGGTGCGCACCGCGGCGGAGCGTCGCTCCGCCTGACGCACACGGCGAGCGCCGCGGGCTCCCGGGGGAAGGGCCTGCGGCGCTCG
>NZ_JAAXOY010000221.1 GCF_012396155.1 Cellulomonas septica
AGCCGGTCGTCCTGCAGGGGTTCGCGGCGATCCTCGGGTCGGCGCCGGACCTGGAGGTCGTCGGCACGGCGGTCGACGGGCGCGCGCTGGTCGAGCTCGTCGCGCGCACCGAGCCGGACGTCGCCGTCGTCGACGTGCGGATGCCCGTGCTCGACGGGATCGCGGCGACGCAGCAGGTCGTCGCGCGGCACCCGTCGACGCGTGTCCTGGTGCTCACGACGTTCGACCTGGACGAGTACGTGCTGGACGCGCTGCGTGCGGGGGCCAGCGGGTTCCTGCTCAAGGACGTCACCGCGGAACGGCTGGTCGAGGCGGTGCGGCTGGTCGCCGAGGGCTCGATGCTGCTCGGCCCGAACGTGACGCGCCGGCTCGTCGAGGACTTCTCGCGACGCGTCCGCCGGCCGTCGCCGGAGTTCGACGCGCTGACCCCGCGCGAGCGGGAGGTCGCGCTCGCGGCCGCGCGCGGGCTGTCGAACGGGGAGATCGCGGCCGAGCTCTACATCGGCGAGTCGACGGTCAAGACGCACCTGTCGGAGGTGCTGCGCAAGCTGCGGTGCCGGGACCGGGTGCAGCTCGTCGTCCGGGTGCACGAGGCGGGCCTCGTCGAGGGGTGACACCCTGCGCGCGCCTCGGCGCGGACGGTCGGCGTGGTGCCTCGCGCGCGTGCGCGTGTGCCCGCGTCCGCGCGGTCGCTGCGGAGCGGGATTTAACACAGCCGTTTCGTGCGTGCAGCGACGGCGACACAGCCCGGGTGGTCAATGAACCTGTCGAGCGACAGAAACCCTCGACACGCGTCGTGACCTGGCCACCGCGCCGACCCGGGAGAGCAGCCCGGCGCCGCCGCCGTCCCTCCCGGAGCCACCATGATCATCGCCGGAGTCGGGCTCTCCGTCCTCGCCGTCGTCCTCGTCGGCATCCTCGTCGCCCGCAAGGTCGACGGGGACAGCGCCAACTACCTCGTCGCCGGCCGCCGCCTCGGCGTCCCGCTCGTCGCCGCGTCCCTCATGGCGGCCGCGGTCGACTCGAACGCGACCGTCGGCAACACCGACCTCACCTCGTCGTTCGGGTTCTGGGCGGGCACGTCGCTCGCGCTGGGCCTCGCGATCTGCCTCACCCTGACGGGCCTGTTCCTCGCCAAGCCCATGCACCGCATGAAGCTCTTCACGCTCGGCGACTTCTACCGGATCCGGTACGGCCGGGGCGTCGAGATCGCGGCGTCGATCCTCATGATCTTCGCGTTCGCGATCCTCATGGCCGGCAACCTCGTGGCGTGCGGGTTCCTGCTCGAGCGGTTCCTCGGGCTCGACTACACGGTCGGGGTCGTCCTCGCGGTCGTGCTCGTGCTCGTGTACACGATCGGCGGCGGAATGTTCTCCGACGCCTACACGGCCGCGATCCAGATCGCGATCACCGCCGCCGCGACCGTCGCGCTGCTGTGGTGGGTCGGCTCGACGATCGGCTTCCAGATCGACCCCGGCATGGGCCCGTTCGACCTCGAGCAGCTGACGTCGACCGACGCGGGCGCGCCCATCAACTGGGCGACGCTCATCTCGCTCGGGATCGGCGACATCGTCGCGATCGACTTCATGCAGCGCGTCTTCTCCGCGAAGTCGCCCGAGATCGCCCGCCGGTCCTGCTTCACCGCCGCCGCTGGCACCGCGATCGTCGGCGTCGCCTACGGCCTGGTCGCGCTCACCGCGGTGTCGGTGCTCGGCATCACGACCGCCGACGGGCCCGTGCTGTTCACGCTGCTCGCCGACTACGCACCGCCCGGGCTCGCGATCCTGGTCCTGTCGGGCATCGTCGCCGCGTCGTTCTCGACCGCGTCCGGCGCGATCCTCGCGACGTCCGCCGTCGCGGTCCGGAACATCTTCGGCGTCCGCCGCGTCGTCGACACCCCCGGTGTCAAGGACCCGCTGCTGCGCTGGACCCGCCTCGCGATGGTCCCGGTCGTCATCCTCGGCGTGACCGTCGCGCTCGAGGTCGCCCAGACCGGCATCCTCCTGACGCTCGCGTTCGACCTCATGCTCGCCGGGCTCGTCGTGCCGTTCCTGCTCGGCCTCTTCTGGAAGCGCGGCGGTCGCGACGCCGCCGTCGCCGCGATGGTCGTCGGGCTCACCGTGCGGCTCGGGCTCTTCGTCCTCACGCCCACGATCTACGGCGTCCCCAACGACGTGCTCTACATCCCCAACGACATCGTGCCCGCGACGTTCGACGGCTGGCCGACGTTCTACGGCGCGATCACGTCGCTCCTCGCGTACCTCGTCGTCGCGTACGTGCGACCGCGGTCGATCGAGGAGGAGGCCTGGGCCCTCACGGACACCGCCCCGGCCGCGGACGAGTCCGCCTCCGCGGACGCGCCGGTCGTGCCCGCCGGCGTCACCGCGCAGTCGTCGGGGGCCCCGCAGCCCGTGGTCGGCCGCGCGACCGACCCCGACGTCGGGGACGGCCTTCCCTCCCCGGCCTGACCCGGCGCCGGGTCCGGCTGGGCCGGCGCGTCGTCGAACGCACGATCACGCACGTCTCGGCAGGTCCGGGCGCGCGTGATCGTGCGTTCGGTGTCGTCTCCGGGTGCCCAGGGACGACGGCGGTGCGGCGACGCGGTGCGTCGACCGGGTGCGGTCAGGCGGTGCGCTCGACGAACGGGTCGGCGAGGTCCAGGTCGCCCGACGTCTCGACGACCACCAGGACCGCGTCCGTCACGGCCCAGCTCTGGTGCATCTCGCCGGGCTCCCAGACGACGAGCGTCCCCGGGCCGGCGACGACGCGCGGCTCGTCGTCGGTCTGCACCTCGACGTCCCCCGACACGACACCGAGCACCTGCCGGCGAACCGCCCGGTGCCGGCCGATCGTGCCGCCCGCGTCGAGCCGCGCGACGTGCACGCTCGTCGCACCGGTCGTGGGCGGGACGGCCTCGAGCAGCACGCCCGCGCTGTCGAACCGGTCGAGCGGGTAGCGGACGACGTCGAAGAGGCGCATGCCCGCACCGTCCCCGCTCGCGCGACGACCGTCAAGCGCGTCCCCCGACCGGCCGGTACCTGCGCCCCGGAACCGCCAGGGCTAGCCTGCCCCTGTCGGTCCGGCAGCGGAGGCGGGCATGGTGCGACGGGTGCACACAGGCACTGTCGTCCCTGTCTACCGCCGCGCGCGGACGCTCGGCTGGGTCTCCGCCGCGCTCTTCGCGACGGCCGGTCTGCTCCTGCTGGTGGGTGCGCTGCTCCTGGCCCAGGGCGACGTCGACGGGCTGCTGACCACCCGGTCGGTCGACCTGGCGCTGGGCGACCTCACGATCCGGCTCCCCGGTGGGGCCGTGCTGCTCGCGGCCGTCCTCTGCTCGGTCGCGCTCGTGCTGGTCGTCGCCTCCGTCGAGACCGCACGCGCGTCGCGGGTGCTCGCCGACAAGGACCGCCGGTCGCCCGGCGTCCCGCCCGCCGTCGCGGCCGGTCCGTCAGGGGGAGCGCGTCCCGACCTGACGACGCGACCGGGCGGCCGGTTCCGGATCACGGCCGTCGTGCCCGCCCACGACGAGGCCACGACCATCGGCGCGACGATCGACAGCCTCCGCGGCCAGCGCCGACCCCCTGACGAGATCGTGGTCGTGGTGGACAACTCGACCGACGACACGGTCGGCGTCGCGTCGCGACGCGATGTGCGCGTCCTCGTGACCCGCGGGAACACCGGTCGGAAGGCCGGTGCGCTCAACCAGGCGCTCGACGTCCTCCTGCCGGCGACGGGCCCGGACGACGCCGTGCTCGTGATGGACGCCGACACCACGCTCTCGCCCGACTTCCTCGAGGTCGCGGAGCGGCACCTGCTGGACGGCCGGCACGCCGTCGGCGGGATCTTCATGGGCGAGCCGGGCGCGGGGCTCGTGGGGCAGCTCCAACGCAACGAGTACGTGCGGTACGGCCGGACGATCGCGCGGCGGCGGGGTCGTCGCGTCATGGTGCTCACCGGGACCGGGACGCTCTTCCGCGCCGACGCGCTGCGGGCCGTCGCCGCGGCCCGAGGAGACCTCGTGCCGGGTACCCGCGGCCAGGTCTACGACCCCACGGCGCTCACCGAGGACAACGAGCTCACGCTCGCCCTCAAGACGCTCGACGCGCGTCTCGTGTCGCCGCGCGAGTGCCAGGCGGTCACCGAGGTGATGCCGACGTGGCGGCACCTGTGGCGGCAACGGATCCGCTGGGACCGCGGCGCGCTCGAGAACCTCGGGACCTACGGGCTGACGAGCACGACGACCCGGTACTGGGTGCAGCAGGTCGGTCTGGCGTACGCGACGGTCGCGCTCAACCTGTACCTGGTGCTCGTGCTGGTGCAGTGGCGCGCCACGGGCGAGCTGATGTTCGGGCTCCGGTTCTGGACCGCGATCACGGCTCTGTTCGTCGTCGAGCGGCTCGTCACCGTGTGGCGCGTCGGGGTGCGCGGTCGGCTCCTCGCGCTCCCGCTGCTGGTCGAGCTCGCGTACTCGGAGCTGATCCTCGCCGTGTTCGTGCGCGGCATCGTCGACATCGTCACCGGCCGTCGCGCCCAGTGGGGTCATGTGGACCGCGCGAGCCTGGCCCGGCGGTCCGTGCTGCCGGTCGTGCTCGTCGGCGCGCTCTGGGAGCCGGTCGTGACCGAGGCGACGCTCGCGACGCCCTGGTTCCAGACGCTCGGCGTGGTCGTGGGGGTGAACACCGCGATCTTCGCGTTCATGGCCGCGCTCAACCTGGTGCCGCGGCGCCAGGCGTGACGGACGCGCGGTCCTCGCCGGGGCAGCGGTGGGTCAGTGCGGAAGACGGTACGTCGGTGCCGCATCGTCGTCGCGGCCGTCGACGCGCACGACCAGCCCGTCGGCGAGCAGCGCGTCCACGCACCGCTCGCGCTGCACGGCGTCCGGCCAGACGGCGTCGACCGCGTCCTGCGGCACCGGACCGATCGCCTCGCGCAGCAGCGCCATGACGCGCCCGCGCACCTGACGGTCGGTCCCCGCCCACGCCTGCGTGCGCCGTCGTGCC
>NZ_JAAXOY010000222.1 GCF_012396155.1 Cellulomonas septica
GGGCACCTGCGCGTGCTCGTCGGCGCGCGGGACGCCCTGACGGGCGTCGTGCACGTGCGGGACACCCTCGTGCGCGGCGACGACGAGCTTGTCGACGACCTCGTCCGGCCTGTGCTCACGCTCGCCGCGGGCACGCCCGTCTACGAGGCGCTCGCTCAGATGCGCGAGGAGCGGCAGCACCTCGCCGTGCTGCGGGACGACGCGCGGTTCGCGGGCGTCGTGACGCTCGACGACCTCGTCGCGCGGCTGTTCCCGCGGCTCGCCGACGCGGCCTGACGGGTCGGACCGGCGGTCGGGTGCGTCGCAAGGCGGCGGCCACGCCCGGGCCCGACGACCAGGCCGCAGCCCGGTCCCTGTCGCGGGTCCTGGCTGCGGCCTTCGCGCGTCGGGCGGCGCGGACGTCGCCGAGGACGACGGGACCGGTAACCCGTTCTGCGCTGGCCTCGACGCCCCTGGCGAGGCAGTGGTCCGCTGGAACTGGATCGATGCTGACGTGGAGTCCCACGAGGGCTCGATGGACGAGTTCCGCAGCACGTGGCTGTTCGGATCGGGAGACACGCCCTAGTGCGGCTTCATTCCGTCGCGCCCCAGCCTGTGCGCGCTCGACCGAGGTGGCGGAGACCCTGGTCGAAGGCGAGCCCTGCCAAGTCAGCGAGGCGTCAGCCCGCCGCGGCCTGCTCTGGACGCACCGTCGCTCGGGGTGCGCGAGTGGCCGGGACGTGGGCGACGGACGAGGCCATCAGCCGCCGGAGGTCACGGACGAGCACGACGGCGTCGTCGTCACGGAGAACTTCACCGCCGACGCCGTCCTCGATCCAGCCGCGCAGCAGCGCGGTGACCTTGACGCCCTGCGCATCGGCGAGACGCCGGGCAGCGTTGAGCGTCGACGCGGGCATCCGGACTGAGATCGCGACCATCGGTTCGTCGACGACACGCTCGTCGAGCGTGGCCGCCGTGATCTCAGCGGTGAGGTCCGCGTTGTCGAAATGCTCCCGCAGTGCCTTGATGTCGCGTGCCATGTTCACCGCCCCTTCCGTTCGAATGTCTTGCGCTCGCTGCCGGTCATCGGTCGAGCGGTGACGACGTACCAGGAGCCGTCCATCGCGTCCGCCAGGACGACGACGAGGTGGGCCCCGCCGTCCGTCACTCCGAAGATCAGCGTCGTGTCGTCACGTCCAGGTGTCACCCAGCGTGGCCGGCTGTAGACAGTTCCTCGACCTGCGCTGGTGTGACGTTGTGCCGCGCGATGTGCTCCTCGGACTCTTCGGTCCAGAGGATCGGCAGCATCTTCACTGATCGAACGTAACACGTTTCGTACTACAGCGCCCATGTCAGCAGCGTCGGGGCCGTCATCGTGGGCCCGGCGCGCTGGTCGGTCCCGGCGGCAGACTCGGGGAGCCGCCGTCAACGAAACGCTGACCGCTGACGTGGTGCTGCTCCCCGGTGCTGGCGATCAGATCGAGAGGCCCCTCGGCGCGAGCGGCAACGTGCGCCGAAGGCATGAATGGGGTTCAGGTCGCCGCCCGGTCCCCTTCGCGGGCCCGGGCGGCGGCCTTCGCACGTCGGGCGGCGCGGACGTCGCCGAGGATGACGGCCAGCAGCACCGCGTTCGCGAGCCACGACAGCGTGAGCGGCGTGACGGCCGGCGCGAGCAGCACGAGCGCGAGCGCCGCGGCCACGCCGCCCAGGTGCCAGACGGACCAGCGGCCGCCGGTCGCCCGCCGGAACAGCGCGTTGCCGAGCAGGTAGACGGCCACGGCACCGCACATGATCCACGCCGTCCACCCGTCGGTCGCGCCGTGGTGCCCCTCGGGGTGCATCAGCACGAGCTCGTCCGCGACCGCGGTCGCCACGATGCCCATGACGAGCAGGAACGGCACGTAGGTGTAGGCCGTCTGCGCGACCATGCCCGTCTCGTCGCGCGTCGCGAAGTACTCCGCGGCACGCCGCTCCGAGCGGTCGAAGAACAGCAGCCACATGAGCACGGTCGACGCGAAGGCCGCGAGGAACGCGACGACCGTCACAGGGGTCACCGCGAGGTCCCCGAACGCGGTACCCGTCACGATGATCGACTCGCCCAGGCTGATGATCATGAAGAGCGCGACGCGCTCCGCCATGTGGTCGCCGCGCACCTCCCACGTCGACGCGTGCGTCCCGCGCATGCCCGGCACCCAGAACATCGACCGCGGCCCCGCGATGTCGACGACGGCCGCGACCGCCCACAGCAGGAGCCGCTGCTCCTCCAGCAGCGCCCCCGCGACCCAGAACGCGCCCGACACCGACAGCCAGATCGCGATGCGCACGAAGTTGACCGCGTTGACCGGCCAGTGCCGGCCCATCGCCCACGCCGTGAACAGCGTCCGCCCGACCTGGATCGTCACGTAGGGGACCGCGAACAGCAGCGCCTTGTCGCCGAACGCCTCGGGGATCGCGCTCGACATCAGCAGGCCCAGCAGCATGAGGACGATGAGCATCGCCCGCACCGGCAGCCGCTCGGGGTCCAGCCAGTTGGTCACCCACGTCGTGTCGATCCACAGCCACCAGATCGCCCAGCCGAGGATCAGCGTCTGCACGACGTGCTCGCCGTCGGGGTGCGCGATCAGCAGGTGCGACAGCTGCGTCACCGCGAACACGAACACCAGGTCGAAGAACAGCTCCACGTACCCGACGCGGCTGCCGTCGTGACCGTCCCCGTGCCGCAGCACGTCGGCGCGCATGCCGACGCGACCACCCCCCGTCCCCAGCCGTCCGGTGCTCGTCATGGCCGCGATCCTGCCAGCCGCGACGCGGCGTGCCGAGGGTCACGCCATTCCGGTTTGGGGACTGGCGGGTCGTCCCTGTATCGTTCAGGACGGCCCGCGAGGGTCACGCGCCCGTAGCTCAATGGATAGAGCATCTGACTACGGATCAGAAGGTTGGGGGTTCGAGTCCCTCCGGGCGCACAGCAAGCCCGCTCCACCACGACGGTGGGGCGGGCTTCGTCGTTCCGGGCCCTGGTGCGCGACGCCGTGGCCTGGGACGATCCCGCGCATGACGATGCCCGTCCTCCAGCCGCCGGCGGCGGAGCTCGACGCGACGCCGGCGTACGCGAGCTGGTCACGACGGGTCGTCGCGGCGCTCCTCGACAGTGCCGTGCTCGGCGCGATCACGTGGTTCGCGGTCGGCGACGGGTTCGCCTCGCCGACGCTCCAGCCGACGTTCGACCTCGGCATCACGCCCCAGACCACCGGCGAGCCGTGGCCGTCGTCGTGGGCGCTCATCGGCGCGTGGCTCGCGATGCTCGTGCTGCAGGGGCTCACCGGGCAGACGCCCGGACGACGCGTCCTGGGCGTCGCGGTCGTGCGGGCGACGCCCGACGGGCTCCCGCTCGACGAGCGGCCCGGCGTGCTGCGGTCGGTCGGGCGCTGGCTCGCGCACCTGCTCGACGCGATCCTGCTGATCGGCTACCTGCGGCCGCTGTGGAACCGCGAGCGGCAGACGTTCGCCGACAGCCTCGCGGGGACGGCCGTCGTCCGTCGTCCCCGGTGGCCCGAGCCGGGCGCGGACCGGGACGTCGTGTGGCGTCGTTCCGTCGCCGCCACCGTGGGCGCCGTCGTGCTGGTCGCCGTCGGGGTGCCGGCGGGTGTCCGGTTCGGCCAGTCGGGCGGCGTGGAGCGGCTCGCGCAGACCGAGTGCGTCCTGACCGAGCAGACGCCCGGGGCGTTCGTGACGGTCAAGGGCGCCGAGCTCGTCGTGGACCGCGAGTGGACGCAGGACATGCGCCTGTGGCCGCGGCCGGACGACGGCCGCAAGGAAGGACGCACGAGCGTCACGCTGAACGTGCGGTGGGACGACCTGGCGATGTCGAACGAGACGTCGCGCCGGCTGCTGGTCCGCACGACGTCCGACGGCGGCACCGTGGACAACGACGTCGGCCTGGTGTCTGGCGGGGCGCAGCTACCCGTCGACGGCGCGGGCGGCGGGACGGTCGACGTCGAGGTCCTGCTCGACGGCGCACTCCTGACCTCGTGCTCCGCGACCGTCCCCGCGGTCCCCGGCGACGCCGGCGGCGGGCAGGAGTAGGTTCCCGCCATGCGCTGGTCGCCCCCGACCGACCTGCCCGGCCGCCTCGTGCCGTCGAGCGGTGGCCGCGTGCCCGTGCGGGTCCGCGGGTTCGTCGAGGAGCGGTCGCCGGCGCCGTCGCGGACCCCGGACCGCGGGTTCGCCGTGGTGCTCGCGCGCACCGAGCACGACGTCGTGAAGGTGGTGCGCGGCACGACGGTGCTCGGCTACCTGCCGCCCGCGTGGTCGCAGGTCGTCGACTTCGAGCTGTGGTCGTGCGAGCAGGCGGGCGAGCCCGCGCTCGCGCGGGCGCTGCTCGAGGGGCGGCCGGGTGAGCGGGACCTGTTCGTCATGCTCGACTGGCCGCGGCGACGCTCCTGACCGCGGGGGGCGCGGGCGGGATACTGGTGGCAGAGACGGCGGGGTCGGCACGGCACCCTGCGTGACGACGGAGGGCGAGCGACATGGCCGGGCACCGGATCTTCGGGATGAGCTTCGCGAGCATCTACCCGCTGTACGTCGAGAAGGTCGAGCGCAAGGGCCGGTCCCGCGAGGACGTCGACCTTGTGATCACGTGGCTCACCGGGTACGACGACGCCGGGCTGCGGGAGGCGGTCGCCGACGAGCGCACGCTCGAGGAGTTCTTCGCGCAGGCACCCGGGCTCAACCCGAACGTCTCGCTCATCACCGGCCTGATCTGCGGGTACCGGGTCGAGGAGATCGAGGACCCGCTCATGCAGAAGATCCGGTACATGGACAAGCTCGTGGACGAGGTCGCGCGCGGCAAGAAGATGACGTCGATCCTGCGCGGCAGCGCCCCGGCGGGGGTCTAGCGCGGACGTCCCCGTCGCGGTCTCCGGGCCCGAGCGACCAGCGCGGGACCTACGCGTCGACCTCGGTGGTCGGCCGCAGGGACGTCGCCCCGACGACGGCCGCACCCGCGGTGACGACCGCGAGCGCGCCGAGCGCGACGGGCACGCTGACCGCGGCGGCGACG
>NZ_JAAXOY010000223.1 GCF_012396155.1 Cellulomonas septica
GCGGGCCGGTGACGCGGTCGCGTACGCGGCGGCGCTCGCGGAGCTCGCGGCGATCGAGGTCCCGACGGTCGTGGGGACGGGCGCGGGCCCGGTGGTGACGACCGTGGGCGCGGCGGCCCGCTGACCCTCCGGCTGTCCGTGCCAGGGAGTCGGTACGGGCGGGCCCACACGTGTCAGCGAGGGGCGCACCCCGGACATGGTGCGTGCCGGGCCTGGACGGGGGGGAGGGCCAGGCCCGGCACGCGTTCGAGAGGGATCACAGCGGGGGGATCGCCGCTCCCTCGGTCCATGCGGTCGTCAGTAGGCCACCTGGTGCCGCTGCGCGGCGGGCCCGGGGGCCCAGGTGTGCGGGACGACCTGGTTCGTCTGGATGTCGGTGAGCTCGGCGGCGTAGACGATGCCCTCGTACACGCCGGCCTCGACGCGCTCGAGGTGCAGGCGCTCGGCCCGCTCGATGTCGTCGCCGAGGTGCGAGATGCGTGCGACGACGTAGCGCTGCGCGTCCTGCCACTGGTCGACGACGCGGACGGACAGGCCGTTCCAGCGGGCCGTCAGGTCGAGCTCGAACAGCTCGGTCACGTCCTCCCGGGCGACCCGGCGGTACCAGCGGCCCGACGGCGCCTGGTGGAAGCCGGTCTCGGCGAGCGGCGGGTTGGCGAGCGCGAGGACCACGGTGTGACCGCCGTCGACGACGTCCGCCTCGAGGTACGCGCCGTGCCACTTGGCGACGGGGCCGACGCACCGCGAGAGCGAGGCCAGGGCGGGGCGCCGGGCCCCGAGCTGCGTGACCGTCCAGCCGGTGCCGACGTCGCCGTAGCGGGCGAGCAGCGTCGCGGTGCCGTCCTCGTAGACGCGGATGAGCTCCGCGCCCGGGGGGATGCGGGAGTGCCGGAGCCACCACAGCGGGAGGATGTAGCCCGGGACGTCGCGGTACTGGAGCTGTGGCGAGGACTCGAACCGCAGGATGTCGATCGACCGGTCCCAGGGGCTGAAGGGCGACCCCTCGTACCCGAGGCCGTGCACCTCGAAGAGCTGTGCCGGGGTCGTCGCGAAGCCGACGTCCTCGGCGCGCACCACGTAGCCGGCCACACGGTCGTGCCCCGCGGTCAGGATCGCGCGGGTGAGCGCTGGTGTGATCGCCTTCTGCATGAGGGTCACGGTGGGCATCCTTGCCGGGAAGAGGGAGGAACCGGAGGAACAGGACGGATCGGTGCACGATTGTGCAGCCCTTCACGGGCACCTGTCCAGATCGCGTCACCCGTCCGTGTGCCAGCGGTGTGCTTCCGCAGGTCAGAGGCGATGAGAGTGTTCCCGATCGAAGCGGTTCGACCAGATGAGAGCTCGGTGAGAATCGGTCGAAACGTTACGAACGCATGGACCTGCGGCTTTGCTGGAAGCGCTCTCGCCGACGACGCGTCGAACTGTAGCGCGAACGGCGCAGCAAGAACGATTGACCCGAACTGTCCGATTCACTCGTTCGGCTCGGACCGGCCTCGAGGCGCGCCAGGGACGACGATCGTCCGCGCACCGCCCCGCCGTCCGGGACCTTCGTCCCGACCCGACGGACGGACCGCCCCGGCTCGAGGAGCCGACCGCGCGAGGACCGCGAGCCGGTCAGTGGTCGAGGTACGCGACCAGCTCCGACGCGAGCCCCGTGTACGACGCGGGCGAGAGCGCCTGCAGGCGTGCCGCGACGTCGTCGGGCAGCCCCAGGCCGCCGATGAACTCGCGCATGTCGTCCGCCGTCAGCCGGCGCCCGCGCGTCAGCTCCTTGAGCCGCTCGTACGGGTTCTCCATGCCGGTCACACCCGCGACGGACGCGGCGCGCATCGCCGACTGCACCGGCTCGCCGAGCACCTCCCAGTTCTCGTCGAGCTCGCGCGCCAGCAGGTCCGCGTCCACGTCGAGCGCCCGCAGGCCGCGGCGCACGTTGTCGATCGCGAGCAGCGAGTGCCCGAACGCCGGGCCGATGTTCCGCTGCGTCGTCGAGTCGGTCAGGTCGCGCTGCAGCCGGCTCGTGACCAGCGTCGACGCCAGCGTGTCGAGCAGCGCCGACGAGAGCTCCAGGTTCGCCTCGGCGTTCTCGAACCGGATCGGGTTCACCTTGTGCGGCATCGTCGACGAGCCCGTCGCGCCCGCCACCGGGATCTGGATGAAGACCCCGCGCGAGATGTACGTCCAGACGTCCGTCGCCAGGTTGTGCAGCACGCGGTTGAACCGCGCGACGTCGGCGTAGAGCTCCGCCTGCCAGTCGTGCGACTCGATCTGCGTCGTCAGCGGGTTCCACGTCAGGCCCAGGTGCTCGACGAACGTCCGGCTCACGATCGGCCAGTTCGCGCCCGGTACCGCGACGACGTGCGCGCCGAACGTCCCCGTCGCGCCGTTGATCTTGCCCAGGAACTCGTCCGACGCGATCCGCCGCAGCTGCCGCCGCAGCCGGTGCGTCAGCACCGCGAGCTCCTTGCCCAGCGTCGTCGGCGTCGCCGGCTGGCCGTGCGTCAGCGCCAGCAGCGGCTGGTCCTTGTGCTCGTGCGCGAGGGCCGCGACCTCGTCCGTCAGCGCCGTCGCCGCCGGGAGCCACACGTCCTGCACCGCACCCCGCACCATCAGCGCGTACGACAGGTTGTTGACGTCCTCGCTGGTGCAGCCGAAGTGCACGAGCTCGCTCGCGCCGGGCAGCACCGTGTCGGGACCGAGCGTCGCGGGCGCGTCGGCGAGGCGCTTCTTGAGGAAGTACTCGACCGCCTTCACGTCGTGCACCGTCACGCGCTCGATCTCCGCGAGCTCCGCGACCTCCGCCGCGCCGAACGACGTCACGACGTCGCGCAGGTACTGCTCCTCCGCCGCGGACAGCGTCGGTGCGCCCGGCACCACGCCGTGCCGCGTCAGGTGGATCAGCCACTCGACCTCGACGTGCACCCGCTCGCGGTTGAGCGCCGCCTCCGACAGGTGGTCCACCAGCGGGGCGACCGACGCGCGGTACCGGCCGTCCAGCGGGCCGAGCGCGATCGCGGGGGACGCGTCGGCCAGACGGACGCGCGCGGACGGGGCGGTGACGTCGGGGGAGGACATGCCGCCATCATCCCAGAGCGGCCCCACGGTCCGTCGGCGTGTCCGTCGGACTGCGGTCGTCGCACGGCAGAGGATCGGGCTGGCGTGCGCGCGTCGCCGCCGGGACGAGCGAGGAGCGAGCGAGTGGCGTGGTTCCGGGCGGGATCCCCGGAAGCGTGCGACGACCGCGGCTCTCAAGGCCGTCGATGACGCGTTCGGTTCGCCGGCGGTTGCCGGCGGGTCGCCCCGACCACGCGGTGGGGCTAGGGCTCCCGGACCTCGACGAGCTCACGCACCCCGACGAAGTCGTCGAGGTTGTGGGTGAGCAGCGCGGCGTCGTGCGCGTGAGCTGTCGCCGCGATCAGAAGGTCCGTCTGACGAGCCCGAGGCTGCCGCCCGCCCGCACGCACCGCCGCCGCGATCGCACCGTAGCTCGCGGCGACGGCCGCGTCGACGGGGAGCGCGGTGAACGTCCGCTCGACGGCGGCCAGCCGACGGAGCCGCTCGGGTCGACTGTGGTCGGTGGCCACGAGGACGCCGTAGTGGAGCTCGGCGAGAGTCACCGCGCTGATCGCGTACTCGCCGTCGGGCGACGAGGTGAACGCCTCGGAGATCAGCACCGAGGTGTCGAGCACGTACCTCACGCGACAGGGCCGCCGCCGGCGAAGGGGTCGCGGAAGGAGTCGTCGAACGCGTCCCGCTCGAGAGAACCGTAGTCGGCGCCCGTCCAGATACCCGCGACCGCGTCGCCGCGCTGCCAGCTCGCTGCCGCGGCGGGCACGAGCTCGGCCACGCGGCGTCCGCTCACCGTCACCCCGATGTGCTCTCCGGCCTCGACCCGACGCAGCACGGCAGACGCGTTCTGGCGGAGCTCGCGAAGCCCGACGGAAGAAGACACCGGACCACCGTAGCGCTTGTGCTACCTCGCGTCGACGGGGAGCCGGTCAGGGGGCGACGGTGTCCGGGAGGACGTACGCGGGCTCGTCGGCGGGGCGGCGCTGGCGGGCGGTCTCGGCGAGGACGACGCCGCCGAGGACCACCGCGCCGCCGACGAGCTGCACCGCCGTCATCGCCTCGCCGAGGAACACCCACGCGGACGCCGACGCGGCGACGGGCTCCACCATGCCGAGCAGGCCGGCGCGCGCTGGCCCGAGGGAGCGGATGCCGACGAGGAACAGCAGGTACGGGACGACGGTGCCGAGGACGACGATCCAGACGACGAGCAGCCACAGGGGCGGGGTGACGGTGCCGGGCACGTCGACCGCGTCGTCGAGCATCCCGTACGGGTACGTCCACACCGGCTGCAGGACGACCCAGAACAGCGCCGCGAACGCCATGGTCCACGCGTGCGTCGAGAGCGGGTCGCGCGTCGTGAGGAGCTTGTCGCCGAGCAGGTAGTAGGCCGCGAGGGAGACGGCAGCGCCGGCCGCGGCGAGCAGACCCAGCGCGTCGAGCACCACGCCCTCGCCGACCTGGGCGACGAGTGCCAGGCCGCCGAGGCACGCGACGAGCGCCCACCACACGCGTCGGTGCACGGCCTCCTTCAGCACGAACCGCGCCCACAGGGCGACGAGCAGGGGAGCGGTGTACTCGATGAGCAGCGCGATGCCGACGGGCAGCCGGGAGATCGCCGTCAGGTAGAGCCACTGGACGAGCGCGACGCCGACGACGCCGAGGACCGCGAGCGAGACGAGCTCGCGCCGGTCGCGCAGCCGCAGCCGCCGGGCGCCGACGACGAGGACCGCCGCGACGAGCACGACGGCCGACCCGACGCACCGGATCTCGACGAGCCGCGTGGGGCTGAGGCCGGCCTGCATCGCGAGCTTGGCGACCGTGCCGTTGACCGCGAACAGCATCTCCACGGCCTCGGGCAGGTCGGGCACGGCGCCCACGACGACGGCCGACACGAGCCACGAGACCGAGCCCGCGGCGACGACGGGCGCGGCGACCCGCGGGAACATGCCGGACCGCGCGATC
>NZ_JAAXOY010000224.1 GCF_012396155.1 Cellulomonas septica
GTCCGCCGCCCATGGCAGGTACCAGTCGAGGAACGCAGGGGAGAGCAGCTCGGCGACGTCGATGCGCCGCTCGGCGGCGTCGAGGTCGTCGGGCGCGGTGGCTGCGACGTCGTGGGGGAGCGGGGAGGGACCGTGCACGCCGGCCAGCGCGGCGGCGGTGAGCGCGTGCCGGAGCGCCCAGCGGCGCTGGCGGTGGAGAGATCGCGACGCCCCGGCGTCCACGAGCCGGGCGAGGTGCCGGTCGACGGCGTCGGTCGCACGCATGAGTCATGATAACAGGCCATTGCGTTTGAGACGCCGCCCACACCCGCGCGCGAACCTCGCGGCGCCCACCTCACCTCCGGCGTCGTGAAGCCCAGACGCACGGGCCCCTGCGGGCCGCGGGGCGAGGGTGTCGGAACGAGCGCCTAGGCTCGACGGCATGGCTGATCCCGCCACGTACCGCCCCGCGCCGGGGGAGCTGCCGGACTCCCCGGGCGTCTACCGCTTCCGCGACGAGCACGGCCGCGTGATCTACGTCGGCAAGGCCAAGAGCCTGCGTTCCCGCCTGTCGAGCTACTTCCAGGACGTGCACAACCTGCACCCGCGGACGCAGCAGATGGTCACGACCGCGGCGTCGGTCGAGTGGACCGTCGTGCCGACCGAGGTCGCGGCGCTCGCGCTCGAGTACACGTGGATCAAGGAGTTCGACCCCCGGTTCAACGTGAAGTACCGGGACGACAAGTCGTACCCGTACCTCGCGGTCACCATGGCGGACCAGTTCCCGCGCGTGCAGGTCATGCGCGGTGCCAAGCGCAAGGGCACGCGCTACTTCGGCCCGTACGCGCACGCGTGGGCGATCCGGGAGACGGTCGACCTCCTGCTGCGCGTCTTCCCGGTGCGCACGTGCTCGGCGGGCGTCTTCAAGCGCGCGGCCCAGCAGGGGCGACCGTGCCTGCTCGGGTACATCGACAAGTGCTCCGCGCCGTGCGTGGGGCGCATCTCGCCCGACGACCACCACGCGCTCGCGCAGGACTTCTGCGACTTCATGGCGGGGGACACCGCGAAGTTCACCAAGCGGCTGACGGCGCGCATGAGGGAGGCCGCCGCGGAGCTCGACTACGAGCAGGCGGCGCGGCTGCGCGACGACATCGCCACGCTGGAGAAGGCGACCGAGCGCAACGCCGTCGTCCTCAAGGACGGCACCGACGCGGACATCTTCGCGCTGGCCGGCGACGAGCTCGAGGCGGCCGTCCAGGTGTTCCACGTCCGCGACGGGCGCATCCGCGGCCAGCGCGGGTGGGTCGTCGAGAAGGTCGAGGACATCACGGACGCCGAGCTCGTCGAGCACCTGCTGCAGCAGGTGTACGGCACCGAGGAGGACACGGGCACGGCATCGGTGCCGCGCGAGGTCCTGGTCCCGGTGCTGCCGCCCGACGTCGAGCAGGTGCAGGACTGGCTGTCCGGCATGCGCGGGTCCCGCGTGCAGGTCCGCATCCCGCAGCGGGGCGACAAGCGCGAGCTCGCGGCCACCGTGCTGCGGAACGCCGAGCACGCGCTCGTGCTGCACCGGACGCGTCGGGCGGGCGACCTCACGACGCGCAGCCAGGCGCTGCGCGAGATCCAGGAGGCCCTCGACCTGGCGTCGGCGCCGCTGCGGATCGAGTGCTTCGACGTGTCGCACAACCAGGGCACCTTCCAGTCCGCGTCGATGGTCGTGTTCGAGGACGGGCTCGCGCGCAAGAGCGAGTACCGCCTGTTCAACCTCCGCGGCCCGGACGGTGACGGCGCGCGCGACGACACCGCCGCCATGCACGAGGTCATCACGCGCCGGTTCCGCCGCTACCTCGCGGAGCGCTCCAACGCGGGCGACGTCGAGCTGGGGCTGGGGGAGGACGACGACGAGCCGCGTCGCTCGGGGCCGGTCGACGAGACGACGGGCCGTCCGCAGCGGTTCGCCTACCCGCCGAACCTCATCGTGGTCGACGGCGGTCAGCCGCAGGTCGCCGCCGCGGCCGCCGCGATGGCCGAGCTCGGCATCGACGACGTCGCGCTCTGCGGCCTCGCGAAGCGCCTCGAGGAGGTGTGGCTGCCCGGCGAGGACTACCCCGTGATCCTCCAGCGGTCCTCGGAAGGTCTGTACCTGCTCCAGCGGCTCCGTGACGAGGCGCACCGGTTCGCGATCACCGCGCACCGCCGCCGGCGTTCCAAGGGCATGACGGTCTCCGTCCTCGACGACGTCCCCGGGCTCGGCCCCGCGCGACGGGCGGCGCTCCTGCGGCACTTCGGGAGCGTCAAGCGCCTGCGGGCCGCGTCGGTCGAGGAGATCGCGAGCGTCCAGGGCATGGGCGAGCGGACCGCCGCGGCGGTCGTGGCGGCCCTGGCCGGCGACGCCGCGCAGGCGGGAGCGCCGGGTGGGACCGTCGTCGTCCCGGCCGCCGCGGGTCCCGCGAGCGACACCCCTCCGGCCGACGCGCCGTCCGACGCGAGCCCCGTGTCGGCCGAGGAGGCGTCCGGGTTTGGCATGCTGAGGTCATGACCGACGAGCCGTCGCCGATCACCGTCCCTGCCGGCATCCCGGCGCTCGAGGCAGCGGCGGAGGGTCCGCGCCTCGAGGCACCGCAGCTCCTCATCATCACGGGCATGTCCGGCGCCGGCCGGACACGTGCCGCCGCCGTCCTCGAGGACCTCGACTGGTACGTCGTCGACAACCTCCCGGCGCAGATGCTCACGCACCTCGTCGGCATGCTCACGAGCGGCCCGACGGGTCAGCGCGCCCAGCGGCTCGCGGCGGTGGTCGACGTGCGCGGGCGCGAGTTCTTCGCCGACGTCCGCCAGGTCCTCGACGGCCTGCGGGCCGCCGGGGTCGACCACCGGATCCTGTTCCTCGACGCGTCCGACGAGGTCCTCGTCCGCCGGTACGAGCAGGTGCGGCGCCCGCACCCGCTGCAGGGCGAGGGGCGGATCCTCGACGGCATCGCCGCCGAGCGCGCGGTCCTGGGCGACCTGCGCGAGCGCGCGGACACGGTGATCGACACCTCCGAGCTCAACGTGCACGACCTCGCGCGCGAGGTCCGCTCGGTCGTCGTGGGCTCGACGGCGGACGTCCTGCGCGTCTCGGTGCTGTCGTTCGGGTTCAAGTACGGGATCCCGCTCGACGCGGACCACGTGGTCGACGTGCGGTTCCTCGCCAACCCGTACTGGGTCACCGAGCTGCGCCACCTGACCGGCCGGGACGCACCCGTGCGCGACTACGTCCTCGGGCTTCCCGGTGCCGTGCAGTTCGTCGACCGGTACGTCGACGCGCTCGAGCCGGTCCTCGCGGGGTACCTCAACGAGGAGAAGCGCTACGTCACGATCGCGGTCGGCTGCACGGGCGGCAAGCACCGCTCGGTGGCGATCAGCGAGGCGGTCGCGGCACGCCTGCGCGAGCGGGGTCACCAGGTCGCCGTGTCGGCGCGGGACCTCGGCAAGGAATGAGCGTCCCGCCGTCCCAGCGTGCCGCCCGCGGGTCCGGTCCGGCCGTCGTCGCGCTCGGCGGCGGGCACGGGCTCTCCGCGACGCTGTCGGCGCTGCGCCTCATGACCGACCGCATCACGGCCGTCGTGACCGTCGCGGACGACGGGGGCTCGTCGGGCCGCCTGCGCGACGAGCTCGGCGTCCTGCCGCCGGGCGACCTGCGGATGGCGCTGGCCGCCCTGTGCGACGACTCCGAGTGGGGCCGGACGTGGCGCGACGTGCTCCAGCACCGGTTCGCGTCCGAGGGCCCGCTCGACCGGCACGCGGTCGGCAACCTGCTGATCGTCGCGCTCTGGGAGCTGCTCGACGACACCGTCGAGGGGCTCGACTGGGTCGGGCGGCTGCTCGGGGCGCGCGGCCGGGTGCTGCCCATGGCGGCGGTCCCGCTGCAGATCGAGGCCGACGTCGTCCACGCCGACGGGACGGCGGACCGCGTGCGCGGCCAGGTGTCCGTCGCGACGACGGGCGGCCGCATCGAGCACCTGCGGCTCGAGCCGACCGACCCGCCGGCGTGCCCGGAGGCGGTCGCGGCGATCGAGGAGGCCGACTGGGTCGTCCTCGGTCCGGGCTCCTGGTACACGTCCGTGATGCCGCACCTGCTCGTCCCCGGGCTGCGGGACGCGCTGCAGCGGACGCGGGCGCGCACGATCGTCACGCTCAACCTGTCGCCCGAGTCGGGCGAGACGGAGGGCATGCGCGCCGAGGAGCACCTCGAGGCGCTGCACGCGCACGCGCCCGAGCTCCGGGTGGACGCCGTGGTCGCGGACCCCGGCGCGGTCGACGACGTCGACGTGCTCAGCGACACGACCGAACGGCTCGGTGCGCAGCTGCTGCTGCGTCAGGTGGGACGCGGCGACGGCACGCCGATGCACGACCCCCTGCGGCTCGCCGCGGCCTTCCGGGACGTCGTCGAGGGCTTCCTGGGGGACGTGGGCACACGTGCGGGCGGCGCGGGCTGACCTCCCGGACCGGACCCGGACGCTCGTCCCAGATGGCAGGATGACGCCATGGCGTTGACGGCACAGGTCAAGGACGAGCTCGCGCGTCTGAAGGTGGACCGCACGTCCGTCCGCAAGGCCGAGGTCTCGGCGACGCTGCGGTTCGCGGGCGGGCTGCACATCATCTCGGGGCGGATCGTGATCGAGGCGGAGCTCGACACGGGAATCGCCGCACGGCGGCTGCGGCAGGCGATCTCCGAGGTCTACGGGCACGAGAGCGACATCATCGTGGTCTCGGGTGGCGGCCTGCGCCGGGGGAGCCGGTACGTGGTGCGCGTCGTCAAGGACGGCGAGTCCCTGGCCCGGCAGACGGGTCTGCTCGACAACCGCGGCCGCCCCGTGCGGGGTCTGCCGCCGCAGGTCGTGTCCGCGGGCGTCGCGGAGGCGGAGGCCGCGTGGCGCGGCGCGTTCCTCGCGCACGGCTCGCTCACCGAGCCCGGCCGGTCGTCGGCCC
>NZ_JAAXOY010000225.1 GCF_012396155.1 Cellulomonas septica
TCGGTGATGATGACGACGAGCGGGATGCCCGCGTCGACGGCCTCGACGACCGCACCCTTGGTGTGGGCGGGCGGCACGAAGATGACGGAGACGTCGGCACCGGTCTTCTCGATGGCCTCGGCCACCGTGCCCGCCGCCGTCGCCCCACCCGTGGAACCAGCCGCTGAACCACCCGCCGCCGTGCGCCGCGGGCGTCACGTCGGGTGTCGGGGGCACCACGGGGTCGGGGGTGCCGCCGGGCGCCGTGCCGCCGTCGACGACCGGCAGGATCACGGCCGCGGTCGCGGCGGTCTCCGTGTACCGGTCCTTGCGTCGCCATCCACCGAACAGAGTCATCGCGCACCCCTCGCCGAACGGGCCCGGCGGGCCGGGCGGACGGTCCCCGCGTCCCCGGGGGCGTGCACCCGGTGCGGGGTGTGACGAGGGCAGCATCCCACGCGGTCTTTCCCGGAGGGAAGGCTTCTCTTGACCTGAATTTGACCGGGGGTCAGGCGGTCGGGTCAGGCGGCCTTGCGCGGGTCGCGGGCCATCGGGATGATCCACGGCCCTTCCGGTGCGAGCGCGACGCGCGCGCTCGTCTCCGCGTACCCGAGCGCGGAGTAGTAGGTGACGTTGAGCGGCTTCGTGGTCTCGAGGTAGCCGGGCGCCTCACCCGCGTCGATGTCCGCGAACACGCGCGCCATGAGCAGCTTGCCGCGGCCCGCCCGCTGCAGGTCGGGCCGGACGCCGAGCGCCTCGACGTACCAGGCGTCCGCCGGGACGCCGTCCGCCGTGAGGTCGCCGAACTTGATCAGACCGAACGAGTGCTCGCGCGTGCGTAGCGCGATCGCGGCGATCCGGAACGCCTGCCGCCACCACCGGGCCGCCGTCATGGGGTAGCCGCCGGGTGCGTACAGCGCGACCGCGCCGGTGACCACGCCGTCGAGCTTCGTCACGTAGGTGAGGCCGTAGCGCAGGGCGTCGGACAGCGTCATCCGGTAGAGCGCGCGCAGCTCGGACTCGCGCCGCGAGTCCACGGGGAACAGGTGCCGGAATCCGGGGTCGTCGGCGAGCGCCGCGGCCAGGACGGCGGCGGCGGCGGGGAGGTCGGCGCGCGTGAGCGGCTCGACGACGTCAGGGGGAGCCGGCCGGGAGGCAGGCGGCTCGGACGGGGTCGCTGCCATGTGGCGCATCCTCACCGGGACAAGCGTCCAGTTGCAACCGGATCGTCCGGGTCGTGCGTCACACCACCGGGTGAAAAGTCAGACGTGGTGCCGCGGCCCAGGTCAGGCGCCCGCGGTCGCCACCGTGACGGCGATCACCGCGTCCGGCGCCGCCTCGACCTCGACCACATGCTCGACGCCGAGGTCGACCACGTCGCCCACCGTGACGTCACCGCCGGCCGCGGTCCGCGGGTCGCCGCCGCACGGGACGCCGCCATCCCACGTGCCGTCGAGGTACACGCGAGCGACGTCGCGCCCCGTGCAGGTCACGGTGACCGTCACGCCCGTCGCCGGGCGGTCCTGCGGGCTCACCACGACACGGACGCGGCCGGTCCCCGCCCCCCGGGCGAGCGTCGCGTCGGTCACGCCCTGCTCGGCCAGCAGCGCCCCGGGGTCGGGTGTGCGGGTCATGGGCAGGACCACCAGGACGACGACGGCCGCGACCGCGACCACCGCGCCCGCGACGACGCCGATCACGACCCCGCGACTCCGACCGCCGGCGCGCGCCGACCTGTCCCGAGCCGCAGTCCCCGCACCGTTGCCGACCATGCGCGTCCCCTCAGCCGCCACGGGCCCCCGTCGGCCCGTGGCGGTGATGGTAGGGGTGCGACGCCGTCCGTGGGCCGGAAATCCGCGGGAGAGCGGTCGCCCGGCGGCGACTACACCTGTTCGCGCAGCACCGCGTACCCGCCCGCGTGAACCTGGCCGCCGGCCGTCCGGCCCGTGAGGACCTCGCCCGGGGGCAGGTCCACCGGCGCGTCGGTGTGGTTGAGCACGAACAGCCACGAGCGGCCGTCGTCGGCCTCGCGGCGCGCGACCTCGACGCCCGCGGGCACCCCGGCGAGCACCGGCTCGACGCCGGCCTCGACCAGCAGCGCCTCGGTCAGCGTCCCGAGCGCCGCGTCGTCGAGGCGCGTCGCCAGGTACCAGGCGGACCCGTCGCCGACCGTCCGACGCGTCACGGCGGGACCGCCCGCGAGGTCGCCGTCGACGAACGTGCGCACGACCTCGGTCCCGTCCGCGGGGTGGATCCGCTCCGACCACACGTCGGCGACCGAGCCGTCGTCGAGCGTCAGCGTCTCGCCCTCCTGCAGCGCCCAGAACTCCTCGGTCCAGACGCCCAGCAGGTCGCGGAACGCGCCCGGGTAGCCGCCGAGCCGCACGTGGTCGTGCTCGTCGACGATCCCCGAGAAGTAGGTGACCAGCACGGTCGCGCCCGCGGCGGCCGCCGCGGCGATGTTCGCCGCGTCGGCGTCGGTCGTCACGTAGAGCGTCGGGACGACGACGAGCCGGTAGCCCGACAGGTCCGCCGACGGCGGCACGACGTCGACGCTCACGTGCCGCTCCCACAGCGCCCGGTAGTGCGCGAGCACGCGGTCGGGGTAGGTGACGTCGGTCGACGGGTGCGAGTCGAGCTCGACGCCCCACCACGACGGGTAGTCCCAGACGATCGCGACGTCGGACCGCACGCGCGAGCCCTTGACCTCGCCGATCGCCCTCAACGCCGCGCCGAGCTCGACCGTCGAGCGCCAGACGTCGGTGTCCGTCCCCGCGTGCGGCAGCATCGCCGAGTGGTACTTCTCGGCGCCCGCCGCCGACTGCCGCCACTGGAAGTACATGACCGCGTCCGCGCCGTGCGCGACGTGCGCGAGCGAGTGCCGCAGCATCTCGCCCGGCCGCTTGGTGCGGTTGCGGGGCTGCCAGTTCACGGCCGACGTCGAGTGCTCCATGAGCACCCACGGGTCGCCGCCCGCGACGCCGCGCGTGAGGTCGGCGCTCAGCGCGAGCTCGACGTGGGCGAGCGGGTCGTGCGCGCGCGTGTAGTGGTCGTTCGCGACCAGGTCGAGGTCGCCGGCCCACGAGAAGTAGTCCATCCACTTCGTGCCCGTCGACAGCATGAGGTTCGTCGTCGTCGGCACGTGCGGCGTGACCTCGCGCAGCACGTCGCGCAGCGCGCGGTAGTGCACGAGCAGCTCGTCGGAGGAGTACCGCGCGAAGTCGAGCTGCTGCGTCGGGTTGGGGTACGTCGGCGCGGAGCGCGGGGGCAGCACCTCGTCGAAGGAGTCGTACCGCTGCGACCAGAACGCCGTGCCCCACGCCGCGTTGAGCGCCTCGACCGTCCCGTACCGCGACTCGAGCCAGCGGCGGAACGCGGCGGCCGCGTCGTCGGAGAAGTCGTGCGGCACGTGGCAGCCGAGCTCGTTGTCGACGTGCCAGAGCGCGAGCGCGGGGTGCTCGCGGTACCGCTCGGCCATCCGGCGCGTCATCGCGACCGCGTACTCGCGCCACAGCGGCGCGGACACCCGGTACGCCTGCCGGCCGCCCGGGTGCAGCACCGTCCCGTCGGCCAGCTCGGGCAGCAGCTCGGGGTGCTTGCGGGTGAGCCACGGCGGCGGGCTCGCGGTCGCCGTCGCGAGCGCGACCTTGATCCCCGCGGCGGCGAGGCGGTCGAGGATGTCGTCGAGCCAGCCGAAGTCGTACTCGCCCGGACGCGGCTCGAGCTGCGCCCACGAGAAGATGCCGACGCTCACGAGCGTCACGCCCGCCTGCTGCATGAGCTCGACGTCCTCGACGCGGGTCGCGAGCGGCCACTGCTCCGGGTTGTAGTCGCCGCCGTAGGCGATGCCGTCGACGCCGAGCGGCCAGGGGTTCGTCATGGGAGTACCTCGCGGGGGTGGTGCGGTCGGGGTGCAGGGTCGAGCGTCGTGGGGGACCAGGTCAGGGGAGGGTGACGCGGCGCAGGTCGAGGTCGACGGGCTCGTCGCGGTCGCACACCAGGTGCCCGTCGACGACGCGCGCCACCGCCACCTGCACGACGGCCCGCCGGGTCGCGGGGGTCTCGCCGCCCGCAGCGCCGCCGACCGGGTCGTCGTCCGAGCGGGACGCGTCGTGCGCCGCCTCCAGCGTGCGTCCCTCGTCGGAGAACGGCGACACGAGGTGCGTGAAGTAGAAGATCCACGCGACGGGCTCGCCGGCCGCGTCGGACCCGACGACGACGTCGGCGTGGTGCCCGACCGACCCGTCGGCCGGGCGCCGGCCCGGGCGGTCGAGGACGTGCCCGTCGTACGTCCACGTGTCGAGGTCGGAGGAGCGGTGGACGGCCTGCCCGCGCCACTCGTCGACGAGCATCCAGTGCCACCCGCCGAGCATGAATACGTTCGGCCCCTCGTGCGGGCGGCCCGTGATGACCGGGCGCGACGGGCCCCACGACTCGAGGTCGGGCGAGTCCGCGCACCACGTCGACGAGCCCGCGGCCTCGTCCTTGAACCACATCCGGTACCCGCCGCCGGGGAGCGGCGCGACGCACGTGTCGATGACGCGGTCCGACGACAGCGGCACGACGCCGCGGTACTCCCACGTCACGAGGTCGTCGGACACGTGGTGCAGCACGTGCCGGTCGTGGCCCTCCCAGCGGTCGGGGACGCCGCGGATGTAGGAGACGAACATGTGGAACCGGCCCTCGGCGTGCACGACCTCGGGCGCCCAGAGCGTGTTGCGGCCGTCGTGCGGGTCGAGGCCCTGGACGACGCCGCGGTGCGTCCACGTGAGCCCGCCGTCGTCGGACGTCGCGACCGCGATGTCGGTGCCGTGCACCCACGTGACGCCCGGGCCGGGGTCGTCGGGGCGGCGCTGCGTCGCGAACAGCCACCACGTGCCGTCGGGGCCGCGGACCAGCGTCGGGTCGGTGGGCGCGCCGAGCGGGTCCGTGAACAGCGGCGCGGGTGCGACGCGTCGTACCGACGAGCCGTCCGTGGACGTGGCGCGGTCCGCCGAGGCGACGTCGTCCGTCGACG
>NZ_JAAXOY010000226.1 GCF_012396155.1 Cellulomonas septica
CCGCCGCGCTCCGCGCGACCCTGCGGCGCACGCTGACCAACCCGATCATCGTCGGCACCCTCACGGGCCTGGTCCTCGCCGCGCTCCCCTGGGAGCTGCCCGACGTCGTCTACGGGCCGTTCGAGCTCGTCGGCGCCACG
This sequence comes from Cellulomonas septica, assembly GCF_012396155.1. Lineage (GTDB taxonomy): Bacteria > Actinomycetota > Actinomycetes > Actinomycetales > Cellulomonadaceae > Cellulomonas > Cellulomonas septica. The sequence continues at coordinate 141 of NZ_JAAXOY010000226.1, forward strand.
GCCGCACCGCTCGCGCTGCTCACGTTCGGCATGTCGCTCGCGGTCCCCGCCGCCGACCGCGAGCGCGCGCCACGCGCCGACCTCACGCTCGCCGTCGTCCTGCGGTCCGTCGTGCACCCTGTCCTCGCCGCGCTCGTCGCGACCGCGTTCGGGCTGCACGGGGAGGCTCGGCTCGCCGTCGTCGCGATGGCCGCGCTGCCCACCGCCCAGAACGTGCTCGTCTACGCGATCCAGTACGGCCGCGGCCAGGCGCTCGCGCGCGACGCGGGGCTGGTGACGACGCTGCTCGCCCTGCCCGTCCTGCTCGTCGTCACCGCACTCCTGTAGGACGTCCCTCAGAGGCCGGTCCGCGGGTCAGGGTTGCGCGGCGTGAACCGCGCCGGTCTGCCCGCCTGAGGCCGGCGCCTGGGGCGCGCCATCGGTCGCAGCCGGCCCTCGACGTAGGTGATCGCGGCCAGCGCCGTCAGGTGCACGAGCCGGACGCGCGCCCCGTGCACGGGCAGGGGGTAGCCGGGCGTGTGGAAGTGCGCCGCGATGGCCTGCATGCCCTCGAGGTCGGCGTCGCCGAGCGTGAGGACGTGGTCCGCGAGCTCGTCCTCGCCGTAGTCCCACAGACTCGCCGCGACCTGCGACATCGAGAAGTGGACCTTGAGCTCCCGCCGGCCGGCCAGCAGCCGCTGGAGCTCCCGCTGCTCCTCGACCGACAGGTCCGCGCGGCGGCCCGCGCCCGAAGCCGACATCAGACGTTCTGCTCGCGGTGGACGTTGTGCGGCGCCTCGCGCGACACGTGCCGCGGCTCGAGCGCCCGCACGACGAACGCCCCGACGATGCCCGTCACGCCGAGCGTGTGCACCACGTTCAGCAGCATCGCCAGGTACATCGCGAGCGTCCCGCCGCCGAAGAACCACTGCGTCCGCTGCGCGATCTCGCTCACGACGGTGGCGACGACGAGCAGGCCGACGCTCCACCAGAGCATCTGCGCGGCGGACAGTCGGGGCGGCAGGTCCACAGGAGCTCCTCTCGACGGCCACCGGGCGCGGCGGCGGGCGGCCACGGCGCGGCCTGACCGCACCGTAGCGTCGCCCCGACCGCGGCGGGTCGGTTCCGTCGCTGGAACCCGGTCCCGCGATCCCACGGTCCGGCGGTCCGGTGATCCGGCGATCCGGCGATCCGGCGCGATCCGACGATCAGACGCGGTCCGGCGATCCGGCGCGGTCCCGGCCGGCCGTCGGGCCGGTGACCGACGGAGTCGGCGGACGGCTGCCTCAGGCCGGGAGGCTCGCGTCGGCTGCGGCGACGTCCGCGGAGTGGTCGACGAAGCCGCGGATCTCGACGCCCTCCGACAGCGTCTCGGCGAGCAGCGCCGCGAGGTCGCGCACGTCGTCGGTGTCGACGAGGTAGTACCCGCCGACCTGCTCGACGAGCTCGGTGTAGGGGCCGTCGCTGACCGTGCCGGTGCCGTCGGTGCTGCGCCGCACGACGAGCGCGCCGCCCGGGTGCGTGAGCTCCTCGCCACCGACGATCACGTGCCCGCGGGTCGGCGCGAGGCGGGCGAGCGCGGCGTGCCGGGCGCTGTTCCGCTCGACGTCGTCGTCGGTCCACGCGTCCCACGTCGCCTGGTCGCCGCGGAGCATCACGAGGTAGCGGGCCATGTCAGTCCTCCTCACCGGGGCACCCACTGTGCCCACGCACCCCCATGACGCGCGACCTCCACGCCGCTCGACACGGTCGCACGGAGCAGCGGTCGCGAGCCGTGACCCGCTCGTCAGGCGAAGGCGCGCGCCTCGGCCGCCGACCACTGGGCGGCGCCGGGCATGCCGGGACCGCCGGGCTCGTAGCGGTGCAGGTCGAGCCCGCGGGCGCCGACGGTGCGGAGGTCGGCGAGCGAGCCGGACAGGACCCCGGCGGCGCGCGCCTGCACCAGCACGTTGCCGAGCGCGGCACCCTCGACCGGACCGGCGACGACGGGCAGGCCGGTCGCGTCGGCGGTGAGGCGGCACAGCAGCTCGTTGCGCACGCCGCCGCCGACGACGTGCACGACCTGCACGTCCCGGCCCGACAGCGAGACGGCCTGCCGGACGGCACGCCGGTACGCGAGCGCGAGCGAGTCGAGGATGCAGCGGACCACCTCGCCCTGCGTCTGCGGCGGGCTCTGGCCGGTCCGCACCGCGGCGGCCGCGAGCCGCGCGGGCATGTCACCGGGCGGGAGGAAGTCGGGGGCGTCGACGTCGACGACGGTCGTGAGCGGCGGGACCTGCGCGGCGGCGGCGAGCAGGTCGGGCAGGTCGGCGGGCAGGCCGGCCTCGTTCCAGACCCGCAGGGTCTCCTGCAGGACCCACAGCCCCATGACGTTCTTGAGGTAGCGGACGGTTCCGTCGACGCCCGCCTCGTTGGTGAAGTTGGCGGCGCGCGACGCCTCGGTGAGCACGGGTGCGTCGAGCTCGAGCCCGACGAGCGACCAGGTGCCGCACGAGACGTACGCGAAGTCGGGACGGGTCGCGGGCACGGCGACGACCGCCGACGCGGTGTCGTGCGAGCCGACGGTCCACACGGGCAGCGGCGCGTGGTGGCCGACGTCGGCGCGGACGTCGTCGCGGACGTGGCCGAGCAGCACGCCGGGGTCCCGCAGCGGCGGCAGCAGGCGCGTGTCGATGCCGAGCCGGTCGGCCACGTCGAGCGCCCACGTGCGGGTCGTCGCGTCGAGCAGCCCCGTCGTCGACGCGTTCGTGACCTCGGCGACCGGGACGCCCGTGAGCCACGCACCGAGCAGGTCGGGGACGAGCAGCGCCTGCCGCGCGGCCGCGAGCGCGGCGGTGCCCTGCGCGGCGACGAGCTGGAAGACGGTGTTGAACGGCTGCACCTGCAGGCCCGTGCGCGCGTAGAGCTCGGCGGCGGGGACGGTCGCGAAGACCTTCTCGGGGATGCCGTCGGTGCGCGCGTCGCGGTAGTGCACGGGGTTGCCGAGCAGCCGCCCGTCGACGTCGAGCAGGCCGTGGTCGACGGCCCAGGAGTCGATGCCGACGCCGGCCAGCGTGCCGACCTCGCGCGTCGCCGCGCGCAGGCCGTCGAGCACGCCCCGGTAGAGGTGCAGCACGTCCCAGAAGAGCGTCGCCTCCCCCGTCGTCGCCGGAGCAGCGACGGGCGGGACGCGGACCGGGCCGTTCGGGAACCGGTTGACCTCGTGGAGCGTCACGCGCGGGCCGTCGGCGTCGTCGAGGACGCGTCCGACGATGACGCGCCCCGACGACGCACCGAGGTCGACGGCCGCGAACGCGCTCACGACGCCCCTCCCTCCGCACCCCGACGCGCTCCCACCGCGACGCGCGAGCCGACGAGCGAACAGGCCACCCGTGGGGCGGGCACGAGGCGTGCGGTCATCGCAGGAACGCCGCCGCGACGCCGGAGTCGACGGGGACGTGCAGGCCCGTCGTCTGGACGAGGTCGGGGCCCGTCAGCGCGAAGACCGCGGCGGCGACGTGCTCGGGGAGGACCTCGCGCTTGAGGAGCGTGCGCTGCGCGTAGTACGCGCCCAGCTCGGACTCCGGCACGCCGTAGACCGCGGCCCGCTGCGCACCCCACCCGCCGGCGAAGATGCCGGACCCGCGCACGACGCCGTCGGGGTTGACGCCGTTGACGCGGATGCCGTGCTCGCCGAGCTCGGCCGCGAGCAGCCGGACCTGGTGCGCCTGGTCGGCCTTGGTCGCGGAGTAGGCGATGTTGTTCGGGCCGGCGAACAGCGAGTTCTTCGACGCGATGTAGACGATGTCGCCGCCGAGGCCCTGCGCGATCATCGCGCGCGCCGCCTCCCGGGCGACGAGGAACGAGCCGCGGGCCATGACGTCGTGCTGCAGGTCCCAGTCGCGGACGGTGGTCTCCAGCAGCGGCTTCGAGATCGACAGGCCGGCGTTGTTGACGACCAGGTCGACACCGCCGAAGGCCAGCACCGTCTCGCGGACGAGGGCGGCCACGGCGTCCTCGGACGTCACGTCGGCCTCGACGGCGACGGCGCGGTCCGGACCGCCGAGCGACTCCGCGACCTCGGCAGCACCGGCCAGGTTGAGGTCGGCGATCACGACGCACGCCCCCTCGGCCGCGAGCCGCTCGGCGATGGCGCGCCCGATGCCGGACCCGGCGCCGGTCACGAGCGCGACGCGCGTCGCGAGGGGCTTGGGCGCGGGCATGCGCTGGAGCTTGGCCTCCTCGAGCGCCCAGTACTCGATGCGGAACTTCTCCGACTCGTCGATCGGCTGGTACGTCGAGACCGCCTCGGCGCCGCGCATGACGTTGATCGCGTTGACGTAGAACTCGCCCGCGACGCGCGCGGTCTGCTTGTCCTTGCCGAAGGAGAACATGCCGACGCCGGGGACGAGCACGATCGCGGGGTCGGCGCCGCGGATCGCGGGACTGTCCGGCGTCGCGTGCCGGTCGTAGTACGCCTGGTAGGCGTCGCGGTACTCCGCGTGCAGCTCGTGCAGCCGCGCGACGACGTCCTCGACCGGCGCGGTCGCGGGCAGGTCGACGACGAGCGGCGACACCTTGGTCCGCAGGAAGTGGTCGGGGCACGACGTCCCGAGCGCGGCGAGCGGCGCGAGGCGCTCGCGCGACAGGAAGTCGAGCACGACGTCGGAGTCGGTGAAGTGGCCGACCTGCGGGCGGTCGGCGGACGCGAGGCCGCGGATCACGGGCGCGAGGGCCGCCGCCAGCCCGTTCCTACTCGGCGCGGGCGCATCGGTGGATGCGGGCCCGACCTGCGGCGATACCTGCACCGGCGCGGGCGCCGCGGCGATCGTCAAACCACCGTGCCGGAATTCCTCGGTCCACGGTTTCACGATGAGCGCCACGGAGCCCATCGCGAT
>NZ_JAAXOY010000227.1 GCF_012396155.1 Cellulomonas septica
CCCCGTCGTGGCGGCCTGCACGGCGACGAGCGCGGACAGCAGCGCGACGGTCACGAGCGCGGCGGCGCGCGCGACGCGCGGCTCGGCGAGCCAGTGCTCGGGGACCAGGTGGCCGACGAGCTTGATGCCGAGGCAGACGAGGCCCGCGGCGACGATCGCGACCCAGAGGACGACGTCGCTCACGGTGCGGCTCCTGCGCGCTCGGGGGCGGCGTCCGTCGGGTCGGGCGGCGCCGCGACGACACCCACGACGATCGCGACGGCGGCGGCGACGACGCGCTCGCGGCTGAGGGCCTCGCGGCCGGCTGCGGTGGGCGAGGGGGACGGCGGCGGCGGCGACGGGCGCGGCGACGACGGGCGCGACGGCATGGCAGGACTCCCTTGTGACGGCTCGACCTTACGCTGTACGGTCGCCCTTACAGCGTAAGTCTTACGCCGTAAGGCACCGTCGCCGACCGAGGAGGACTCCCGTGACCACGCTCTCCAGCCCTGCGCCCACCACATCCACCGTTCCCGACCGCCGCGTCACGCGCCGCACGGTGGTGGCGTCGCTCTGGCTCTTCGTCCTGCTCTGCTACCTGTACTGCGACGTGCTCACCCTCTTCCGGGCGGAGGACCTGCAGGCGGTCCTCGCGGGCGAGATCGGCGGCGTCGCCATGACCGACGGGTTCCTGCTGGGCGCGTCGGTGCTCATGACGATCCCGATCGGCCTGGTGCTCGTCTCGCGCGTCGCCGCCCACCGCGTCGCGCGCTGGGCGACCGTCGTCGCGGCATCCGTCATGACGGTCGTGCAGGTGGCCTCGCTGTTCGTCGGCGAGACCGCGCCGCACTACGCCTACTTCTCCGCGATCGAGATCACGACGACCGTCGTGCTCGCCTGGTACGCCGCAGCGCGCTGGCGCGCGGACGACTGACGAGGGGTCTCAGGCCAGGACGTCGGCCACCGTGCGGGCCAGCAGGATCGTCACCGCGAGGGCCGGTGCCGGTGCCGCCATCGCGACGGTCGCGACGGACCGCCAGCGGGGACCGACACCGCGGTGCGCCTGCAGCAGGCCCACGGGCAGCGCCACGAGCGCGGGGACGCACGACCAGGTGAGCAGGATCGCGCCCGCCAGGTCCCCCCACGACGTCGGGTGCAGCCACCCGTCCACGAGGTACGCGACCGCCCCGACCACGCCGACGGCGGCGACGGCCGCGAGCAGCAGCGCGGTCCAGCCGAGGACGCGCGCCCACGGGTAGGCGGCGCTCGGCGGGGCGACGACGACGGGCTCGGCCATGGGACTCCTCGCAGCGGCGGACGCCCGACGGGCGGGCGGGACCTCGAGCGCTCCGGAGGCTACCGTGCTCGCGTCGCCCGGGTGCCCGGTTCGTGCGGGATGCTGGGGCCAGGACCGCGAGCCCTCGAGGAGGACCCATGGACGTCGACGTCCGCCACCAGCCGACCAGGACCGTCGCCGTCGTGCGCCGCCACGTGCGCATGGACGAGCTCGCCGCGTTCTACGACACCGCGTACGGCGAGGTCGCGCGCACGGTCGGCGAGGCCGGCGCGCGCATCTCCGGGCCCGCCCTCGGCTGGTACCACGGCATGCCGACCGACACCGTCGACGTCGCCGCCGGGTTCCCCGTCGAGGGTCTCGAGAACGGTCCGCTCGCCGGTCGGGTCGAGGTCGTCGAGCTCGCCGGCGGGCCGGCGCTCGTCGGGCTGCACGTCGGGTCGTACGACGACCTCGGTGCCGCGTGGGCGGAGGTCGAGGCGGCGCGCGCCGAGCACGGGCGCCCGGGTCGCGGCGACTTCTGGGAGGAGTACGTGACCGACCCGTCGCCGAGCGGGGACCCCTCGCGCAACGAGACGCTGCTGGTCCTGCCGCTCGCCTGACGGTCCGCCCGACCGTCCGCCCGACCATCCGTCCGGCCGTCTGCGCGACTGCCCGCGCGACCGTCAGCGGGCGGGACCCGGCCGGTCCCGCCCGCCGACGCCGTCAGGTCGCCGGGACGTAGTCGAAGACGTCGGGGTCCGGACCGGTCCGCTCGTGGCGGTCGAGCGCGTCGATGTCGGCCATGTCGGTCGCCGACAGCTCGAAGTCGAACAGCGCGAAGTTCTCCTCCATGCGGCTGCGCGTCACCGACTTCGGGAAGACCACGTCGCCGCGCTGCACGTGCCACCGCAGCGTCACCTGCGCAGGCGTGCGGCCCACGGACTCCGCGATCCGCACGAGCACCGGGTCGTCGAGGACCTTGCCCTGCGCGATCGGCGACCACGCCTCGGTGACGATCCCGAGCTCCGACCCCGCGGCACGCGCCTCGTCGTTGCGCAGGTAGGGGTGCACCTCGATCTGGTTGACCGCGGGCGTCACCGTCGTCTCGTCGCGCAGCCGGTGCAGGTGCGCGGGCTGGAAGTTCGACACCCCGATGGCCCGGGCGCCGCCGTCGGCGTAGACCCGCTCGAGCGTGCGCCAGCGCGCGACGTAGTCCGCGACCGTCGGCAGCGGCCAGTGGATGAGGAGCAGGTCGACGTGGTCGGTGCCGAGCGCGTCGAGCGAGCGCTTGACCGCGTCGAGCGCGGCGTCGTGCTCGAGGAAGCCGTTGTTGAGCTTCGTCGTGACGAACACGTCGTCGCGCGACAGGCCGGACTCCGCGAGCGCGGCGCCGACGCCCGCCTCGTTGCCGTACATCTGCGCGGTGTCGATGTGCCGGTAGCCGACCTCGAACGCCTCGAGCACGACGCCCTTGGTGTCCTCGGGCGGGACCTGGAAGACGCCGAAGCCGAGCTGCGGGATCTCGACGCCGTTGTTGAGCGTGAGGGTGGGCACGGTCATGGGTGCTGCTCCTGTCGTAGGTGGGGGCCTGCGTCCATCACAACGCGTCGGGCCGCGCCGCGCACCCCGGCGCGGGGGCGTGCTGCTCGACCTGCGGCGCGGTTCCGCGCGGTGCTCGGGCGGTGCTCGGCGCGCGCCGTGTCACCGGGCGCTGGCAGGCTCGTGCCCGGTCGCGTGCCGCGGCCGACGGCGGCCTGCGGGCCGGTACGGAGGGAGCACGACGTGGCCGAGGTGGTGCTGTTCCATCACGCGCAGGGGCTGACGCCGGGCGTGCAGACGCTCGCGGAGACGCTGCGCGCGGCCGGGCACACGGTGCACGTGCCCGACCTGTACGACGGGCGGACCTTCGACGACCTGGAGTCCGGCATCGGGTACGCCGAGCAGACGGGCTTCCAGACGGTCGTCGACCGGGGCGTCGCGGCGGTGCGTGGGCTGCCCGACCGGCTCGTCGTCCTCGGGATCTCCCTGGGCGTCATGTCGGCGCAGACCGTCGCGCAGAGCCGCCCGGGGGTGGTCGGCGCGGTGCTCGTCGGGTCGTGCGTGCCGCCCGAGGCGCTCGGGTCGGCGTGGCCGGACCACGTGCCCGTGCAGGTGCACGGCATGGACGCGGACCCGGTCTTCGTCGGCGAGGGCGACGTCGAGGCGGCACGCGAGCTCGTCGACGCGGTCCCCGACGGCGAGCTGTTCCTGTACCCGGGCGACCAGCACCTGTTCGTCGACGCGAGCCTGCCCGCCTACGACGAGGACGCCGCCGCGCTGCTCCGTGAGCGGGTCCTGGCGTTCCTCGACCGGGTCGGCTGACGCGGGACGGCCACGCGGCTGGTCCGTCCGGGTGACGTCACGCCCCCGACGGGTGAGGAGCCCGCTCCGCCGGTCAACCGCAGCGTCAGGCCGTCGATCGGACGGGCAGGAGGTGCGGCGAGCGCCCGCACCGTGAGGGAGCGTCATGCTGACCGCCGTCGACTGCACGGGCGGTACCTGCACCCCGTCCCCGGCCTCCATGGCCGGCTACGTCGGCGGGTCGTTCCTGCTGTACGGCGTCGTCACCGCGGTGTCGGTCTGGATCTGCGTGCGCATCGCGCGCAAGGCGGGGTACAGCCCCTGGCTGGGCGTCCTCGGGGTCCTACCCCTTGTGAGCCTCGTCGCGCTCCTCGTCTTCGCCTTCAAGGAGTGGCCGGTCGAGGCGGAGGTGCGCGCCCTGCGCGGACGCCTGCTCACCGCGCAGGCGGTCGCAGGCTCGAGCGACCCCCGCGGCCGCTTCGTCGCACCGCCCGCGGGCGGCGGGTTCGGCGACCCGAGGTTCTCCTCCGCGCCGACCGTCCCCCTCTACACCGGCCCGTCGACGCCCACTCCCGCGCCGCCCGCCGACACGTGGCAGCCGCCGCAGCCCCCGCCGCCCCAGCGGTGGTGACGCGCGCCGGGCGTGCCTACGGTGACCGGGCGCGCTGAAGCCAACGGCGCCCCCGCCACCGCGAGGAGGCAGACGTGTCCGAGAGCACCCTCACCGGTCGCCGGGTCCTGGCGATCGTCACGAACTACGGCGTCGAGCAGGACGAGCTCGTCGTGCCCGTCGACCACCTGAGCGGCCAGGGCGTCGACGTCACCGTCGCCGCGCAGTCGAGCGACCCCGTGCAGACGCTGGTCGGCGACAAGGACCCGGGCCGCACCGTCACGCCCGACACGACGTTCGCGGACGTCGACGCCGCCGACTACGACCTGCTGCTCGTGCCGGGCGGCACGATCAACGCCGACAACCTGCGGCTCGACGAGCAGGCCGTGGGCCTCGTGCGCGCCTTCGCCGCGTCGGGCCGCCCCATCGCCGCGATCTGCCACGGCCCGTGGGCGCTCGTCGAGGCGGGCGTGCTGGGCGGCGTGACGCTCACGTCGTACCCGTCGCTGCGCACGGACGTCCGCAACGCGGGCGGCGAGTGGCGCGACGAGGAGGTCGTGACGGACGACGCGGGCGGGTTCTCGCTCGTCACGTCGCGCAACCCCGACGACCTGCCGGCGTTCCTGCCGGCGGTCGACAAGGTGCTGTCGGCGCAGGTCGCACGCAGCTGACCGCGACGCGGGGCCGGCCGGTTCACCGGTCGGCCCTCCGTGCCCGGGCGCGTCGGGCGTCGGGTGTCAGCGGGCGGAGCGGCGGGCGAGGAGCGTCGTGACGACCGGTGCGGCGATCG
>NZ_JAAXOY010000228.1 GCF_012396155.1 Cellulomonas septica
CGCAGGCGAGCGCGAGCGCGGCCACGACGGTCCGGACCGCGCCGCGGCGCACGCGCCGGTCGAGCCGGTCCGCCGTCGCCGCGCTCATCGGGTCACCGTCGCGAGGTCGAGGGCTGCGACGGGACCGGACGTCCCGACGCCGGAGCTGAGGTTCTTCCAGCCGTTGTTCGAGGCCGCCTCCCACACCTGGCCGCCGTTGACGGTGTAGACGTACTTGACGCCGTCGAACGCGATCGCGGCGACCGGACCCGAGGTCGAGACCCCCGAGTTGAGGCTCTTCCAGCCGTTGTTCGACGCGGCCTCCCACACCTGCCCGCCGTTGACGGTGTAGACGTACGTGACGCCGTTCATCGTCGTGACGGCCAACGGTCCGGAGGTCGCGATCCCCGAGTTCAGGCTCCTCCAGCCGTTGTTCGACGCGGCCTCCCACACCTGCCCGCCGTTCACGGTGTAGACGTACTTGACGCCGTTCATCGTCGTCACCGCCAGCGGCCCGGACGTCGCGATCCCCGAGTTCAGGCTCTTCCAGCCGTTGTTCGACGCCGCCTCCCACACCTGCCCGCCGTTCACGGTGTAGACGTGCTTGACGCCGTTCACCGACATCACGGCGAGCGCCCCGGACGTGGAGATCCCCGTGTCGAGGTTCTTCCAGCCGTTGTTCGACGCGGCCTCCCACACGCGGCCGCCGTTCACGGTGTAGACGTACTTCACGCCGTCGACCGCGAGGACCGCGACCGGCCCGGAGGTCCCGACCGCCGAGTTCAGGCTCTTCCAGCCGTTGTTCGACGCCGCCTCCCACACCTGCCCGCCGTTCACGGAGTAGATGTGCTTGACGTGCGAGACGACCGGCGGCGGGTTCGTGATGCCGGAGACCCAGTCGCGCAGGACGTCGAGACGCGTGTCCGTCGCCCCCTGCCGGGTCGTGGCCGACCCGAGGCAGCCGCCCTGGTAGGCCGTGTGATGGATTCCGACGAGCTCGACGCCGCTCGTCGTGGCGCGCAGCGTCGGACCGCCGGCGTCGCCCTTGCAGATCGTCGCGCCCGCGCCCTGCGCCTCGATGTCGAGGGTGCCCGCGGCGACCGCCGCGACCGTGTACGTCGCGGCGTGCGCGGTGTCCGGCACCAGCTGGGTCGCGGTCCGGCCGTAGCCCGTCACGGTCAGCTCCTGCCCCGCGACCGGCGCCGTGGCGGCGATCTTCACGGGCGTCACGTCGGTGACCGGGGTCGCGAGCCGCGCGAGCACGACGTCACGGTCCGCGTGCGGCACCAGGAGGTCGACGTTCACGACCTTGCCGGCGGTCCCCGTCAGGTCGAGCCGCCCGACCGTCGCCTTCGTCGTCACCTTCGGCGCGCCCGGCGCGACGGCGACGCCGCCGGCCGTGAAGCACGACTTCGCCGTCACGACCCACGCCGGGGCCACCAGCGCACCCGAGCAGGAGCGGTCCGTGCCGACGTCGATCTTGACCGTCGCCTGCGCCACCGCACCCGTCGGGGTGCTGCCCTGCACCGCGACCGCGGCGGGCACGCCGACGCAGGCCAGCACGGCCGCGACGACGCCCGTGCGCAGCGCCCGCGTCCGCAGACCCCCGCTCACCAGGTACCGAACCGGAGCTCGACGAGGATCGCCTGCGGCATCGCCGACCCCTCACCCGGGTCGACCGCGACCGACGTGTTCGGCGCGACGGTGTACGTCTCCTCACCACCGGACGCCACCACGGCCGTCGCCTCGACCGTCTTGTCACCACCACGCAGCAGGAACGTGTGCGGCACCTCCAACGTCAGGAACCCCCGCGCCCCCGACGTCCGGAAGCAGTAGTACGACCCGTACGGCTCCTCCTCCACCAACGTCTCCACCTGGATCAGACCCGGCGCGCACGACCCGCCCACCGCACCCGACGACACCGGCTCGACGTGACCGTCACCCGTGAACACCTTGAGCCCGTGCTCCGCCAGGATCGCGTCCGCACCCGGGTAGGCGAAGTCCTCCACCAACGACGACTGCACCTCCGCCGCCGCCGTCCCCTCCGCAGCACCCGCGCCACTTGACCACGCCACGACGGCGGCACCGGCCACGACGACGGCTACAACCGCCCCACTCACACTTCGCCTCATGCGGCAACCTCCGTTAGCTGGGATCTGAACTGCGCGTTCTTGTGTCTCCGGGATGCGAGCAGCCCTCCGACGGCGCCGCCTCGGGCGAGCGTGCCGGTGCGGACGATCCGGCACGCCCGCGCCTGGATCGCCGCACCGGTGCACATGTGCGACGTGCGGCGCCTGGGGATCGCAGCCTCAGGGGCGATCGTCGCCACGTGGCTCCAGACCGAGGACGTGATCGGCGTCGACCCCGCGCGCGTACAGATCGCCCCGGACGCGGTCGACGAACTCGCGCACCCACATGACGACCTCGTCGTCAGCCGCCGGCGAGCTGCGACGGCTCGGGTCGTTGACGGAGTACACCGACCAGGCCGTGCCTTCACGCTCGATGGTCACCAGACCGATCACGTCGGACGACAGCGTGACGAACCGGAAGTCGTCCCGCGCGGGGTCTTCTGCCCACGCCGCGAGTGCCCGGGCGAGCTCGACGACGGGAAAGTACGGCTCGTCGTAGACCACGCGGTCGCCGTCGGTGACGAACAGGTGAGCGTCGACGGCGACGAGGTAGTCGGCGACGAGGTCACCCTGCAGGTCGTCGAACGACAGGTCGCGGTACTCGAGTCTCATCGGGGGGGCCCGCCCTTGATCGGGAACGCGTTGATCACTCGGCCGTCGTCCGTCACGATGATCCGCAACCAGGTCTCACCCTTCGTCCCGACGACCCTTCCCGCGTCTACCTCGACTTTGAAGGTGTCCGCCAGCCCGTTCGGCATGAAGACAGCCCCGTCCGACTTCAGCGCGTCGGCCACCCATCCTTGGACCTCGGGTATGTCGGTCGAGTCGAACTTTCCCCACGTTCCGGCGCTGGTCGACAGGTGCTTGTCCTTGATGAAGATCGCCGCGGGGTTGTCGGCGGCACGGAACGCCGCCTCTGACGCTGCGCGGAGGACGCTGTTGGCGCCAGCGGCATCCGTGAACGCCCGGGTCGCTCGCAGGACCTCGCTGACGTCGTCGAACGTGCGGACGAGTCGAGTGGCGTTGAGGCCGATCTTCGCGCCTCCCGGACCCCACCCGAGGACCGGGAACATCGCCGCAGCCGACAGTCCGACACCGAGCCAGTCGCCACGGAACCCCGAGATCACCATGTCGGTGCCGTCGCAGAGCTCCCCCCAGCCCGGGACGAGCCCACAGATCCCGAGCAACAGCTGGAACGCGTCGACGCCGATGGTCGCGAGGAGCTCGGGGTCCTCCTTCGCGAGATCGCTGAAGTCCTGCCAGAACGTCGCTGCCATCTGGCATCCGAGGGAGTCGCGCGCCCACGGTCGGTCGCACTTCCCCGGGTCGGTGACGAGCCCGACGATCTCCTTGTACGCCTCGACACACTCCGGCCTCTGCGCCGGGCCGGCGAGCGGGTTCAGGCAGTTCTCGTACCGATGGACGTAGTCGGCGCTCGTGAGCCCGTCCGGTCCGCTGCCGGGCTGCACGTTCCGCTCGGCCACCTCCCGCTGCTTGAGCCGCACGGTGTACGTGACCGACGCCTGCACTGCTGCCTGCTCAGCGGCAGCAGCGTCGCGCCCGGCGGACGTCGCAGCCCAGCGAGCCGACCACTTCGCGTACTGCGCGGAGGCCGCGCTGACCTTGGCTCGCTCGCTCGCGGCACTCGCGGTGAGCGCGGAGCGGGCAGCGCTGCTCGCGCTGCTCTGAGCGGCGGCGGCTGCGTCCTTCGCGACCTGGGCCGACTGCGCTGCCTGGTCCGCGGACACCTTCGCAGCGGCGGCGGATTGGGAGGCCTGCGACGCGTACGTCGCGGCCTGGGCGGCAGCGCCAGCGGCCTGGTTAGCAGCGGCTGCCGCGTCCGTCGCCGCGTTCCGCGCGACGGCCGCGACGCGGCGCGCCTCGGCAGCGTCGGCGAGCGCCTTCTGCGCGTACTGCTGCGCCTGCTGGACGAGCCCTTGGACCGCCTGGACGTGGGCGGCCTGCTCCTTGTCGCGCTGCGCGGCCTCGTACTGGCCGACTTTCAGGAAGTGGGCGCCGTAGGACGCCGGGCCGGCGAGAGCGACCTGCGCTGCCGCCTTGACCTCTGGCCCACCTGCGTCCAGGACGCGGGCGATCTCGACACGCTGGTCGGCAGCGCGGGCGACGTACTGGCCGTCGCGGAGAAACTCGTGTGCCTCCTGTGCCGTGCCGGCCAGCGCCTTCTGGGTCGCCGCGTACAGCGCGGGTCCAGGGTTGGACGCGAGGATCCGCGCCAAGGCCAGGCGGTCGTCGACGACCTTGCGAGGGTAGGCGCGGGTGCGCAGCCAGGCCGCGACGGCCGCGTCGTCCCCGTCGAGGGAGGCTCGGGCCGCGGTCTTCTCCTGCCCGTCCGGCAAGGTGTCGACCAGGTGCCACACCCGGGCACGGTTGTCCTGCCCTGCGGCGAGCCTGCGTCCCTCGCTGAGCCACGATCGCAGGACGGTTTCGTCACCGCTGAGAGCCTCCAGGGCGGCTGCCTTGGTCCACTCGCCGCCGGTCGTCGTGAGCGAGAGCGCTGCACGGCGCCCCTTGTCGAGAACAACCTGAGTCGAGGCACCTGGTGCGGTCGCCGCGTCGAGGAGCGTCCGCGTGGCCGCGGGGATCCGCGATTCCTCCTCGGTGTCCCACCGGACGTTGCGGTCCCACCCGGCCGCTTCCGCGCCGGTCGTTTGAGCCTCGGTCTCCGCGGCGGCGGCCTCCTGCGCGGCGGCGATGCCCGCCTCGGTCGCCTCGGCGAGACGAGCGGCGTCGGCGTCGCGGGCGAGCTTCTCGACCTTGACCGCCTGCGCGGCAGCGTCGACGGCAAGCTGCGAAGCGGCGGTCGCCTCCGTGGCGTGGGCAGTCGACTCGGCGGCGGCCTGCGCGGCCTCGCC
>NZ_JAAXOY010000229.1 GCF_012396155.1 Cellulomonas septica
CGTGACGCTCGACGTCCTGCCGCCCTTCGCGGGCGGCTGACCCGCCCGGCGCGTCGCACACCGGGCGGGTCGACCCCTCACCAGGGCAGCGCGCCCGCCCGGTCGTGGAACGTCCCGGACGGTGCGTCCGGACCGACGGTCGCCGCCGCGACGACGGCCTCGGCCCCCTGCTCGACCGTCTGGAACCCCTGGTGCCTGTTGAGGCCGGTCGCGGTGTAGCCGGGGTCGACGGCGAGCACCTGGTACCCGTCGAGCACCTTCGCGTACTGGCTCGTGATCATGTTGAGCGCGGCCTTCGACGACGGGTACGCGAGCCCGGCGATCGTCGACTCGAACCGCGCCGGGTCGGTCGTGACGCCGAACGAGCCGAGCCCGCTCGACACCATGACGACACGCGGCTGCGCGGACCGGTCGAGCAGCGGCAGGAACGCGTGCGTGACCCGGACGGGCCCGAGCACGTTGACGCCGTAGACGGGCAGGAAGTCCGCGGGCGGGGTGTCCCGCGGTCCGACGAGGCGCCCGCTGACGCCGGCGTTGTTGACGAGCACGTCGAGCCGGCCGTGCGTGGTGTCGACGACGCGCACGGCGTCGGCGACGGAGGCGTCGTCGGTGACGTCGAGCCGCACGGCCCGCGCGTCGCCGCCGAGCTCGCCGGCGACCCGCTGGCCGGCGTCGAGGTCGCGCGCACCGACCCACACGGTCCAGCCGAGTGCGACGAGTCGACGGGCGGTCTCCCGCCCGATTCCCTGGGTGGCCCCCGTGACGAGGGCGATCGTGGTGTCCATGCCGTCGACCCTCCGCCGCGGCACGAGCGCGCTCCAGGGCGTGCGCACCCTGGGACCGGCGGTCCCACGCTGCGGCCGCCCGCGCGCCGCCGCACGGGTGGATCCTGGGCGCATGGATCGTGGTGAGCTCGCCCAGGTGCTGCGACGTGCGCGGGGACGCCTGTCACCGCAGGACGTCGGGCTGCCGGCGGGCGAGCGCCGCCGGGTCGGGGGTCTGCGGCGCGAGGAGGTCGCGCTGCTCGCCGGCGTGAGCGTCGACTACGTCGTGCGGCTCGAGCAGGGGCGCGGGCCCCGGCCGTCGCCGCAGGTGCTGCGCGCACTGGCCCGGGCGCTGCGGCTCGACGACGACGAGCGCGCGGAGCTCTTCCACCTGGCGGGCTCGCCGCCGCCGCTTCCCGGGACGGTCGACGACGTCGTGCGCCCCAGCGTGCAGCGCCTGATGGACCGCCTCGTCGACCTGCCGGTGCTGCTGCTCGACGCGCGCGGCGACGTGCTCGCGTGGAACGCGATGGCGTCGGCGCTGCTCGGCGACTGGTCGTCGGTGCCCGTGCGCGAGCGCAACGTCAACCGGATCCGGTTCCTCGGCACGACGCCCTACGGTCCGCGGACCCGCGTCGCGATGTCGCACGACGAGCGGGAGGCGACCGCGGCCCAGGCCGTCGCGGCGCTGCGGACGGCGGCCGCCCGGTACCCGAAGGACGCGCGCCTGAACGAGCTCGTCGCCGAGCTGCGGCGGGAGAGCCCCGACTTCGAGCGGATGTGGCAGGAGGGCGGCGCGAGCGTCTGGCGCAGCCACCGCAAGTCGGTGGACCACCCGACGGTCGGGCGGGTCACGCTCGACTGCGACGCGCTGCACGTGCCCGACAGCGACCAGGCGATCATCGTCTACTCGGCCCCGGCGGGGAGCCCTGCCGCCGACGCGCTCGCGCTGCTCCGCGTCATCGGGACGCAGTCCCTGACGCCGACCGCGGGTGCGTCCGCGACGCGCGACTGAGGTCCCGCACGGCGTCCTCGCCGGCTCCGCGTCGGCGGCGCCGAGCCGGAAAGGGTGCGCCTCGACGGCGCTCCTCGCACGTCGAGCGGCCACGCTCCACCGGAACGGGCGACAGGTCGCGCGCTCGCCGCGCGACCCGTCCGGGGCCGACCTAGCGTGGCCCGACAACCCGTCCCGAGCGAAGGGAGCACGGCATGCCGACGATCGACCAGACCATCGAGGTGGCCGTCCCGATCAGCACCGCCTACGACCAGTGGACGCAGTTCGAGGAGTTCCCGCACTTCATGGGTGGCGTCGAGGAGGTGCGCCAGGTGACCGACACGCTCACCCACTGGCGGACCTCGATCGGCGGTGTCGAGCGCGAGTTCGACGCGCAGATCACCGACCAGCACCCGGACCAGCGCGTCGCGTGGCGCAGCGTCGACGGCCCGGCCCACGAGGGCGTCGTGACGTTCGAGGCCGTCGACGCGGGCACCACCCGCGTGCACGTCGAGACCCGGTGGGAGCCGGACTCGCTCGTCGAGAAGGCCGGTGCCGCCGTCGGTGCCGACGACCTGCAGGTCAAGGCCGACCTCAAGCGGTTCAAGGAGTTCATCGAGAACCGCGGCACCGAGACCGGCGCGTGGCGCGGCGACGTCTGACCGCCTGACGCACGACGACGCCCGACCGTCCCCGCGCGGGGTGGCCGGGCGTCGTCATGTGGAGGGACCGAGCGCGAGCCGTCGCGGAGCCGCGACTGCCGGCCGGGCGTCGGCCTGTCAGTTCTCGAGCAGACGCGCGTGCGCCCCCAGCCACGCGGCGACGTCCTCGAGCGGCAGGTGCTCGTCGCCGCCGACGGCGCGCACGAACCGGTCGACCTCGTGGGGATCGGCGACGAGCCGGTAGCCGTTGAGCCGGTACAGCACGTCGGTCACGCCCTCGTACGCGTCGGCGCCCCGCACGACGACCGCGGGCCGCGCGAGAGCCGTCGCCAGAGCACCCTCGTCGTCGATGACGAGGTCGAGCAGCTCGCAGAAGTCGAGCGCGTCCTCCACGTCGACGTACCTGACCGTGGTCATCGGGCGAGCTGGTCGAGCGCGTCGGAGTTCTCGGCGATCGACTCCCGGATCGCCTGCGCAGCGGCCGAGCGCCGAGCGGACGGCGCAGCGAGGGAGCCTTGCCTGGCGGCCGCGTCGAGCCGGGCTGCGTACTCACGGACGGCGATCGCGGCGACCTCGTCCGTCGTGCGATTCTCCCGTGCGGCGCACCTGCGCAGGAGGTCTTCGTCGGCCGGGTCGAGCCGCAGGGTGATGGCCACGGTGCGCGCCTCCGCAGATGGTGAGCAGACAGTCCGCCAACCTACCGACGAGCGTCACGGCGGAGCCAGCGCCTGTCCACCACGGCGCGGGTCTCCGAGCGCCGAGCGCTCGCGGCTCAGCCGCCGATCGCGCTCATCGGCCGGTCGGGCTGCCGGAACGTCGGCTCGCCGATCCCGTGTCCGGCCTTCTTGCCGGCGAGGCAGCGGCGGAACGCGTCGGCGACGGCCGCGTCGTCGAGCGCCTCGTGCCGCACGACCGCGCGCACGTCGACCTCGTCCTGTGCGAACAGGCACGCGCGCAGCTGCCCGTCGGCGGTGAGCCGCAGCCGGTCGCACGCCGCGCAGAAGGGCGCGGTGACGGACGCGATGACGCCGACCGTCTGCGGGCCGCCGTCGACGTACCAGAGCTCGGCCGGTGCGGCGCCGCGTCCCGGCACCTCGGTGAGCGTGAACGCCGAGGTCAGCCGGTCGAGGATCTCCGCCTGGGTGACCATCTGCGTGCGGTCCCACGTGTGCCCGCCGTCGAGGGGCATCTGCTCGATGAACCGCATCTGGTACCCGCGGTCGACGGCGAACCGGGTGAGCGCGACGACCTCGTCGTCGTTGACCCCGCGCATCGCGACCGCGTTGATCTTCACGGGGTGCAGCCCGGCGGCGTCGGCGGCGGCGAGGCCCGCGAGCGTCTCGACGAGCTTGTCGCGCCGGGTCAGCTCGATGAACTTGGCGCGGTCGAGCGTGTCGAGGCTGACGTTCACGCGCGACAGCCCGGCGTCGCGCAGCGGCGACGCGAGCGCGGGGAGCCGCAGCGCGTTGGTCGTGAGGGACACCTCGGGGCTGCCGTGCGGGCCGGTGAGCGCAGTCAGACGCCGGACGACGTCGACGACGTCGACGCGCAGCAGCGGCTCGCCACCGGTGAGCCGGATCTCGGTGATCCCCAGCTCGACCCCGACGCGCGCGACCCGCACGATCTCGTCGGTGCTGAGCATCGTCGAGCGGGCCAGCCACGGGACGCCCTCGGCCGGCATGCAGTACGTGCACCGCAGCGAGCACCGGTCCGTCAGGGAGATGCGCAGGTCGTGGTGCGGCCGCCCGAACCGGTCGACGAGCGGGCCCTCGGAGCGGACGTCGGGCTGCGGCGCGTGCTCCTGCTCCGGGGCGCGGGCGTCGCGGTCGGACGACGCGTCCCGCACCGTCGGCATCGGCAGGTCCGTCATGTCATCCCCACCCACACGTGCGACCCGTCCGCGAGGACCTCGCGCTTCCAGACCGGCAGCTCGGCCTTGACGGTCTCGACGAGCGCCCGGCACACCTCGAACGCCTCGGCCCGGTGCGCGGTCGCGACGGCGCAGACGATCGCGGCCTCCCCGACCTCGAGCCGCCCGACGCGGTGGCTCACCGCGAGCCCGAGCACGTCGTCGTCCGCCGCCGCCTGCTCGGCGAGCCGCGTCAGCACCGCCGCCGCGTCGGGGTGCGCGCTGTACTCCAGCGCCACGACCTTCCCGTCCACCGACGGGTCGTGGTCACGGACGAGCCCGACGAACGTCGCGACCGCCCCGGCCCGCGCGTCGCTCACATGTTCCACGTGAAACAGCAGGTCAAGCGGCCGGTCGTCGATCCGCGCCAGCACGGTCATGCGTGGTCACCCCCCGCGACCTGGTCGAGCAGGTGGTCGAGCAGCGGCAGCAGCGTCGCGAGGTTGTCCCGGACGCCCCCAGGGGAGCCGGGCAGGTTGACGACGACGACCCCGTCGGCCGTCACGCCCGCGAGCCCGCGGGACAAGACGGCCGTCGGCACGGTCCGCGCCGACTCGCGCCGCAGCAGCTCGGCGATCCCGGGGAGCTCGCGGTCCAGCACCGCGCGTGTCCCCTCGGGCGTACGGTCGCGCGGGCCGAC
>NZ_JAAXOY010000023.1 GCF_012396155.1 Cellulomonas septica
CGTGGCGGCGTCCGCGCGGTCGGGGTGGGTGGTGAGGGCCGGGGTGCTCGACGTCACCTGGGCATCGTGCCTCGCGAACCGCCTGCTGTCAGCGGTCTGGCGCGATCCCGTGGCCGACCCGCGCCGCTGACCCGCGCCGCCGGTCCGGCCCGACGGTGCGCCACGCCGGACCCGGCGGGTCCGTCAGTCGTCCGTCCCCCACCGGCGCCACACGACCACCGCCGTCAGCACCAGGAGCGGGAGGACGACGAGCGACTCCGGCCGGGCCGCGAAGGCGAGCGGGCTGTCGATGCGCACGACGTCCGCGTCGAGCAGCGCGAACGCGACCGCGTTGGCGACGCCGTGCTCGACGACCGCCGGCCACACGCTGCCCGTCCGGGCGCGCATCACGCCCAGCACGACGGCCATCGCGAGGACCGCGACCGTGAACAGCGGGATCTGGAGCGCGAGCGGCACGTCGGTGTACTCGGAGCCCATCGCGAGGATGTACGGCACGTGCCAGACGGCCCACAGCGCGCCGACCGCGAGGTGCCGCCGCAGCCCGCGCACGCCGAGCGCCTGGAGCCGCGGCTCCAGGTACCCGCGCCAGCCCCACTCCTCGAACAGGGCGAACAGCGTGCGGGCCACCAGGCCCGTCGCGACGAGCGTCCCGAACAGCGACAGCCCGCCGTCGCCCGCGTGCACGCGGCCCGTCAAGGCCCCGACGAGCAGCGCGACCGCGGCCGCGACGGGGAACCACAGCACGCCGAAGACGTACCAGCCGCGCTCGCGGCCGATCCCGAGGCCCGCGTCGGCCCAGCCGTCGCGGCCGAGCGTGCGCAGCGCGACCGCCATGACGATCGGGCTCAGGACGAACAGCAGCGCGCCGGGGCTCGTGGCCTTGTCCTCCGCGCCGGCGAGCGCGAGCGCGCCGAGGACCGACAGGACCATGACGCCGACGGCGTAGATCGTGATGTTGCGCCAGGACGCGGGTCGGGGCGTGCGGGTACGGGCCGGGCGGGTGGCGGTGGACGCGGACATGGCGGGTCTCCTCGTGCGGTGGGGTGCAATGGGGGCTGGGCGGGCGGTGCGGGCGGTGCGGCAGGCGTGCGGCGTCTCGCCCGTCGTCCCGTGGGACGCGGGCGGGGTCGGTCGAGACCGACGTGGCTGCCGTTCAGGGGTCGCGAACGGCAGCCATGTCGGTGTCGACGTGGTGCAGACGTGGCGTGCCGGGGGTCGGACGTCGGGTCCGCGTCCCGGCCCGGGCGGCGGGACGTCGGAGGGTGGGGTCAGGCGTCGGAGGGTGGGGGTCAGGCGTCGTCGAGCTCGGTGAGCAGGTCCTCCACCCAGGTGAGCTCGGCGCGGGCGTGGACCAGGCCGTTGGACAGCGTGGCGAGCCGCAGCCGGACGGGCAGCGGGACGTCACCACCGGCCTGCGCGAGGGCCTGGTCGTTGAGGTGGCGGGTGTGCTCGAGGACGGCGACGAGCTCGCGGGCCTCGGCGGCGCGCTCGTGCAGGACGGTGCGTGCCTGCTCGACGCCGAGGCGCCCGACGAAGAACAGGCGGACGAGGAACGACTCGCGCGACGGCACGTACTCGACGGGGGAGGCGAGCCAGCGGTCGAGCTCGGCCTCGCCCGACGGCGTGATGGAGTGCTCGCGCCGGTCGGGGCGGCCCTCCTGCGGGATGGTGCGGACGTCGACGAGGCCGTCGGCGGCCAGCACGGTGAGCGTGCGGTAGATCTGCGCCTGGTCGGCCGGCCAGAAGTGCGCGACCGACTCCTCCATGTGCTTGCGCAGGTCGTAGCCCGTCATCGGTGCGACCGAGAGGAACCCGAGCACGGCGTGCTTCAGCGACATGTCCCGACCATAGATGACACGTCTTATATAAGACAAGACATCTATCGAGGGACGCGTACCGTCTCCGTGTCACGGGCGGCACCGGCCGCGCGTGGGCTCACGGCCGGTCGGCGTCGACGTCGCGGGCGACGCGTGCCGCGTCGAACGGTGGGTACGTGCGAGCGCGAGCACGGATCGCGCCGACGGCGTCAGCCGCCGTCGGGTGGGCGGCGAGCTCGACGAGGCGTGCCCGCAGGTACGCGTCGAGCGACAGGCCGCCGCGCGCCGCACGAGCAGCGAGCTCGTCCCGGACGCCCTCCGGGACGTCGTGCACGGTGAGCGTCACGGCCATGCCGGCACGGTATCGACGCTCGGCCGGCAGTGGGAGGTCAGGCGCGGTAGGCCGCCGTGATCGGGCAGGCGAACAGGTCGCGGTCCGGGCGGCCGACGGTGTTGAGGTGGTCGACGATCATCCGGTACGAGCGCACCAGCGACACCTGCGCGTAGGGGATGCCGCGCGCCTCGCAGTAGGCACGGACGATCGGCTGCGCCCGGCGCAGCGTCGCGCGGGGCATCGACGGGAACAGGTGGTGCTCGACCTGGTGGTTGAGCCCGCCCATGAGGACGTCGACCCAGCGCCCGCCGCGGATGTTGCGGCTCGTCAGCACCTGGCGGCGCAGGAAGTCGACGCGCGCGTCCTTCGGCAGCAGCGGCATGCCCTTGTGGTTCGGCGCGAACGACGCGCCCATGTAGAAGCCGAACAGCGCGAGCTGGACGACCGCGACGACGAGCGCCTTGACCGGCGACATCACCGCGAGGACCAGCGCGGGGGCGCCGACGAGGCGGACGGTCAGCAGCGCGATCTCGACGCCGCGACGCTCCAGCGGCTCGCGCGACAGCACGCGCCGGATCGCGGCGACGTGCAGCGCGACACCTTCGAGCAGCAGCAGCGGGAAGAAGAAGAAGCCCTGCCGGGCCAGGTACCAGCGCGACAGCGCCGACTCCCGCCTCGCGATCTGCTCGGGCGTGAACGACAGGACCTTCATGTCGATGTCGGGGTCCGTCCCGACCTTGTTCGGGTTGGCGTGGTGGCGGGTGTGCTTGTGCTGCCACCAGCCGTGGCTCAGGCCGACGAAGAGGTTCGCGAGGACCAGGCTGGCCCACGTGTTGGCCTTGCCCGACGCGAAGATCTGCCGGTGCGCGGCGTCGTGCCCGAGGAACGCGACCTGCGTGAGGACGACCGCCGCGACGACGGCGACCGCGACCTGCCACCACGAGTCGCCGACCAGCACGACCGCGGCGACGAGGCCCGCCATCGCGACGACCGCGCCGGAGAGACGGGCGGCGTAGTGGCCGGGTCGGCGCGCCATGAGGCCCGCGGCCTGCACGGCGTGCGCGAGCTCGGTGAAGTCGCTGACCGCGCGGCGGCGCGAGCCGGCGGAGCCGTCGACGTGCGAGGCGGGGAGGGCGGTCGTGCTCATGGGCTGTCCGTCCAGTCGGTCCGGGCGCGGACGCGGCGAGGCGCGAGGCGACGGAGTCTCGGGCACACGTCGCCGGATCGCCCTGGCTCGACGGATACGACGAAGGCCCCGACCGGTGCGCCAGCCGAGGCCCGTGCTGTGAAGTCCCTCCCACGGTACGTCAGAGACGGTGCGCGCGTGCGGTGAACCGTCCACCGGTCACACGCGTGCCCGCGTCCGCGGGACGGCGTCGGACGACGGGAGCCCCGGGCCGTCGTGACCCGGGGCTCTCGTCGTGCGGGGATGCCGTACGTCAGGCGGTGGCCCGACCGGCGCGCGCCCTCCGCCGCGTCGCGACGGCGACGGCCGACCCGCCGAGCAGCAGGAGCAGCACGCCCGTCGCGACCGGCGCCGCGAGGTCCGTGCCCGTCGTGGCGAGCGACGCGCCGGTGACCCGGATCTCCACCTGCGCGAGCACCACGCCCGCGGCGTCGCGCACCTGCAGGTGGTGCAGGCCCGGCGACAGCGTCGTGGGGATCGTGACGGTCGCCGTCGCCGTGCCGCCCACGACCGGGACGGTCGCGAGGCGCCGGTAGGTGCTGGCGACGCCGACCTCGACCTGCGGCCCGGCGACGCCCGTGACCGTCACGGTGACCGTGTCGCCCGGCCGGACCGTGGTCCGGCTGACGGTGATCGCCGGACCGCCCGACGACGCCGATGCGGTCGGAGTGGGCGCCGTCGTCGGTCCCGACGTCGGCGTGGTCGTGGGCGTGCCCGTCGGCTCGTGCGTGGGCGTGGGCGTCGTCGAGACCGTCGGCGTCGGGGTGGGCGTCGCCGCGGGCTCCAGCCCGTCGACCGCGTCCGTCACGAGGGAGGTCGCGTCGTCCACGTCCTGCTGCGTCGGCTGCCCGGCCGCGAGGATCACGCGACCCGACGCGACTGCGTCGTCGAGCACCGCGAGCGACGTCGGCGTCCACGCGTCGCGGTCGACGGCGTCGGCCGTGGCGAGCGCCGCCTGCAGGGCGGCGGTGTCGACGGTGGTGGTGCCGACGGACGGCTCCAGCCGGATGTTGTCGATCACGCCCCACGCGGGTGCGTCGAGGCTCAGCCACGCGCCGACCTTCACGAGGCCGTCGTCGCCGACGACCACGTCGGGGACGGTGAACGTCGTCGGCGTGTTCCAGCCCGCGAGCCACACGGGCGTCGACCGGGTGCCGCTGGTCTCGTTCCAGGCCCAGACGTTCAGGTCGGTGCCGGTCTGGTCGCCGCCGTGCAGCGTGGCCGACAGCGTGTACGTGCCGGCGGGGACGCCCGTGAGCTGCTGGCTCAGGTCGACCGTGAACGGCGTGCCCGCCCAGAACGCGACGGCACGCGTGCCGTCCGTCGCGTTGCCGGTCGTCTTGATCGCGTTGTCGCCCGACGCGACCGAGTACGTGAGGTCCCACATGCTCGTGTCGGCGTCCTCGAAGGACCCGTTGACGACGACGTTCTCCGCACGGACGCGGACGGTCGCGACGGTGTCGACGCCGGTCGACGTCCTCCCGGGGATGCTGTAGGTGCCGGTCCCGCGGATCCAGCTCAGCGCGCCGCCCCACGTGACGGACGCGGTCTCCTGCGTGCCGTCGTTGTAGCGGACGGTGATCGTCGACGGCAGCGTCACGGGGTCGCCGAGGCGCACGTCGACCACGGGCTTCTCGACGGACGTGGGGACGCGCGCGGTCGTCGCGCCGGTGCGGACGTACCGGAACACGTCGAGGGACTCGAGCGGCGTGCCGTCGAAGGCGAACAGCGCCTGGTTGTCCCACGCGGAGCCGCCGTGCCAGTCGCGCGCGTCCTCGTCGTACCCGCCGGCGTAGCTCGACGCCCAGCCGGAGCCGAACTGCTCCCAGAGCGCGTTCTGCGAGGCCCAGTCCGACGGCCCGCCGACGGGCAGCCATGCGGGCTCCCAGTAGAAGACGCCGATGCCTGCGTCGCCGACGGCGTGCACGGCCGCGATGACGTCGCGCACCAGGTCGGCCTGCCCCTGGACGCTGATCGGGTGCACGGGCGTGGTCGAGGTGTTGATCGTGTTGCCGTGCTGGTCGCCGTTGTCGGTCGTGTACGCCCACGACGTCTCGGCGACCATGACCTTCTTGTCGTAGGTGTCGGCGACGTGCGTGAGGACGCTCGTCAGGTTGCCGAGCGAGCCGTGCCACATCGGGTACCACGAGCTCGCGAACACGTCGTAGTCGACGTCCGCCCGGTCGAGGATGCCGGCGTACGTCGCGTACCGGCCGTTCTCGGGGTTGGTGAAGTGCAGCGCGACGAGCGCGTCGTCGCCGTAGTCGGACGCGCGCACGGCGGCGGACCCGGCCTCGTAGACGGCGACGCACGGCGCCCACGACGCGTCCGTGGCGCTGCCGGACTCGCAGCGGATGCCCGCGATGCCGTTGTTCGACTCGTTGCCGATCTGCACCATGCCGACGTCGACGCCAGCCGCGGAGAACGCGTCGAGCGCGTCGGCGGTGAACTCGCCCGCGGCCTCGGCGCGCGCGGCGTCCGTCAGGCCCGCCCACGCCTTCGGCACGTGCACCTTCGCGGGGTCGGCCCAGAAGTCGGAGTAGTGGAAGTCGACCAGCACGCGCAGCCCGGCCTCGGTCGCGCGGCGCCCGATCTCGACCGCGCGCGGCACGTCGACGGTCCCGCCGCCGTAGCCGTGGCCGTCGGCGTCGTACGGGTCGTTCCAGACGCGGACGCGGACGTAGGTGATGTCGTGGTCGGCGAGGACCTCGAACAGATCCGCCTGCTGACCGTCGGAGTCGCGGAAGACCGTCCCGCTCTCTTCCAGCGACAGGACCGAGGACACGTCGACACCGGCCGCGAAGTCCGCGGGGAGGCCGTCGACCTTCTCGACGAAGATGCCCGCGTCGACGGGACCGGGGTCCTCCGCGGCGGCCGACAGGGCGGTGGGGGCGAGGATCGCCGCACCCACGGCGATCGCGGCGGTGGTGGCTCGCGCGGCACGCGTCGAGCGGGATCTGGTGGGCGTCATGACACTCCGTCGAGTCGAACGCGGTACCGCACGCGCGTCGTCGCGCTGTGCACGGTCCCAGCCTGAGACCGTGCACAACATACGACAGGGAGTGCAGGGGAGCGCAAGAGCCGGTCCATCGGCGAGACAGAACCGTGACCGTTCACAGCGTGGCGCCGCCTTCACCCCGGCCGGGCGAAGGAGGCAGGCTGCGCTCCCAGGTGAAGGGGACAGGCTGCGCTCCCAGGTGAGGGGAGCGGGTTGCGGTCAGGCGCCCGACAGCAGGCGCGCCTTCGCCGCCTCGAACTCCGCGTCCGACAGGTGCCCGGCTGCGCGCAGCGAGCCGAGCCGCTCGAGCCGCTCGAGGAGGTCGCCCTCACCCTCCGGGCCCGCGGTGCTCCCCGTCGACGCACCTGTCGCTGCCTCGTCGGTGCGGGAAGTCTCCGGCGGCGCCGCGACGACGCTGAACGGCCGCTTCGCGGCGGCCGCCTCCTCCTCGCGCTTCTCCTCGAACGCGTGGTAGCCCTCGCGCGCCGCGTCGACCGCGCCCTTGCCCGCGACGACCGCGCCGTTCGCGAGCGCGACCCCGGTCTCCGCCGCGATCGCCACCGCCTCGCCGCTGCGCGTCGTCAGCATCGACTTCGTCTCGTCGCTCACGGGGAGGAACCCGATGCCCTTGCTGAGCCCGCGGTGCACGTCCCGCGCGAACCCGTGCCGCTGCAGCCGGGCGTCGAGGTTCGAGCGCGTCTCGTCGGTCATGTCGCCTCCGTCGTCCGTGGCCGCGGCCCGCGGCTGCGTGCGGTCGTCCGCGTCAATCTAGGCCACGGTGCGCGCAGACGGCGCGTCCAGGCGCCGGCACCCCGCCGACGTCACCAGTCGACGCGCGGCGACGGCGGAAGCTCCGCGGCTTCGACGCCGAACCCCAGCACGCACAGCACCTCCGACGTCCCGTCGGCCTCTCCGGTGAGCTCGACGAGCGCGCCCGGGCCCGCGTCGTCGAACACGCGGCGCGGGATCGTCAGCTCCGGCACCTGGGTCACGTCGTCCGTCCAGGCGGCACCGTCGCGGAACGCGACCGCCGAGTGCCATGCCTCGTCGCCGTCCGCCTCGACGACCCCCACGTCGAGCGTCGTCCCGTCCGGGTCGGCGCCAGGCGCGAGCGTCCACGACAGCACGACCGGCGGCCGCGCCGGGGACAGCCGCCGGACGCCGAGCCGCGTGACCCAGACGTCCCCGGGCTCGCGTCCGGACAGCGTCGCGAGGCCCGAGGCGTGATCGGGGACGAGGGTGCACTCGACCCTCGTCTCGCCGCTCTCCGTCACCGCGGGCGCGAGCACCAGCGCCCCGGCGGTCACCGTCGCGACGCCCACGATCACCGGGACCGGCACGTCCACCCGCGCCCGCACGACCACCGTCCGGACGACCGAGTCGGCGAACGTCTGACGCCGCGGGTGCCACAGCGGTCGCAACCAGCCGACCAGCAGGATCCAGTCGAGCACGTGGAGCAGGTCCCGCAGCACCGTGACCGGAAGCGCCGCGGGCGCACCGTCGCGCTCGCGCACCACGCGGATGCCGACCATCGCCTTGCCCGGCGTCATCCCGGTGAACGCCTGGAGCACCAGCAGCAGGAGCACCGCGCCGCACGTCCACCACGAGAGCCGACCGTCAGGCTCGATGCCCGGCACCGCCGAGAGCGGCAACCACGGCACGGGCCGGAGCGGCACGGGCGCCACCGAGCCCGTCGCGAGCCACGCGACCGCCGCGACGAGCAACCCGTCCGACACCGACGCGACCGCCCGACGCCACCAGTGCGCGTACCGCGGCGCCGCGGGCGTGCCCGGCTCGGTGGTCGCCGTCGCCGGCACGTCGGTCGTCGTCATGCGCGGATGCTCCCACCACGGGACCGCCGCGCGGGGGCGTTCGGGCGACGACCCGTCAGCGGGAACACGAGGGGCCCGCGCTGCACGGTGGCAGGTCGCGGGCCCTTCGGGCGGCGGAGGATGGGGGATTCGAACCCCCGAGGGCTTTCACCCAACACGCTTTCCAAGCGTGCGCCATAGGCCACTAGGCGAATCCTCCAGGCGGGCCCAGGGTACTCGACCCGACCGCGATCTCCGAAACGGGCGACGGGGACGGGGTCGGGCGGCCACGATGGGGTGTCGGTCGGGGACGCGGCGACGAGGAGGGCGCGATGGTGGTGGCGCAGGACGCGGACGGAGACGTCGCGACGGTCGAGGGCGTGAGCGGCACGCCGACCACGGCGGGGACCCGGTTCGACCTCGCGCTCGACGCGGGCGGCGTGGTCGGCAACGGCACGCGCGTGTCGGTGTCGTACGACCTCACGGGCGACGGCACGTGGGACCGCGTCGAGGTCTACCGGTACTTCGCGACCGACCCCGTGCCGGGCGTCGAGCGGTACACCGAGGCCGTCGGGGCGGACCGCGTCACCGGAACCCTCGGGCGCCTGACGAACGGCACGGTGCGCGTCGCGGTGTGGAACGCGATCGGCTCGGGCACGTCGACCGTCCGCCTGGCCGACTCGGTCGTCCGCCTGCCGCTGCGCGCCGCGAGCTGACGCCGGACGCACCACGGCCCGGCACCGGGATCTCCCCGGTGCCGGGCCGTCGTCGTGGTGCGGGAGACGGGACTCGAACCCGCACGCCCTCTCGGGCACCAGGACCTAAACCTGGCGTGGCTACCGTTTCACCACTCCCGCGCGCCCGAGTGTGGCACACGCGACCGCCGTCGTCGGGCGTGCGTGCCAGGGCGGCGGCGCGGTGCGCGTACCGCGGGAGGTCAGGCGATCTTCAGGTCCCGGCGCAGCTTCGCGACGTGCCCGGTCGCCTTGACGTTGTACTGCGCGAGCTCGACCTTGCCCTCGGGGTCGACGACGACCGTCGAGCGGATCACGCCCGTCACGGTCTTGCCGTAGAGCGACTTCTCGCCCCACGCACCCCACGCCTCGAGCACGCCGCGCTCGGTGTCCGACGCGAGCGGGAAGGTCAGGTGCTCGGCCTCGGCGAACTGCGCGAGCTTGTCGACCGCGTCGGGGGAGACGCCGACGACCTTGTAGCCGGCGCCCTGCAGCGACGCGAGCGAGTCGCGGAAGTCGCACGCCTGCGTCGTGCAGCCGGGCGTCATCGCGGCCGGGTAGAAGTACACGACGACGTGCTCGCCGCGCAGGTCGGACAGCGTGACGCTGCCGCCGTCCGCGGTGGGCAGCGTGAAGTCGGGGGCGAGGTCGCCGACGGCGAGACGAGGCACGAGGACGCTCCGGTGGTCGCAGGGGAGGCGTCGGCCGGTCGACGCCGCGGTCAGCCTACGTCCCGCGCACGGTAGCGTCGTGCGGGTGACCGCTCCCGCTCCCGACGCCCGTCCCGGGCTGCCGATCCGCATGCTCAACGACCGCCTCCTCGTCTCCGTCGACGGCGACCCCGCCGAGCGCCGGTCGTCCGCGGGCATCGTCATCCCGGCGACCGCCGCCGTCGGCAAGCGGCTCGCGTGGGCGTCGGTCGTGGCGGTCGGCCAGCACGTGCGCCAGGTCGAGCTCGGGGACCGCGTCCTGTTCGACCCCGAGGACCGCGCCGAGGTCGAGCTGGCCGGAGCGACGTACCTGCTGCTGCGCGAGAAGGACGTCCACGCGGTCGCGACCGAGCGCGGCTCCGGTGAGGGCACCGGTCTGTACCTGTGACGATCCTGCGGAACCAGGACACCGACCTTGCACGTCACGTCCCCGTGGTGTGCCATGGAGACAGCCGGACGCCTGACCGAGGAACACCCAGGAGCCACCCGATGAGCGACGACACGCCCGACACCCTCGCCGCGCCCGACGCCGAGCGCGTCCGCGAGCTGCTCGAGGCGCACGTCCCGCTCACCCTCATCGCCGACCTGACGGCCGCCGAGGCCGTCCCGTCGCAGGAGATCCTCGAGAAGGAGGGCCTGCCGGAGGAGGAGTGGTGGCAGCCGGAGAACGGCACCCCGCAGGCCAGCGGGGACGGCCGTTCCTGACGTCGCGTGACGGTCGTCACGACGGCCGGATCCGATTGGCTTCCCAGGCCGGACGGCTGCTAACGTTCTCAACCGCGCGCCATTAGCTCAATTGGCAGAGCAGCTGACTCTTAATCAGCGGGTTCGGGGTTCGAGTCCCTGATGGCGCACCAGCACGAAGGCCCTTCACCGCACGGTCGGTGAGGGGCCTTCGTCGTGCGGGACGGGTGCGCTCGGGGCCGCTGCGGGTGTGCGGTCGTGCGCCGACTCGACCGGCAGCAGCACGGCCCCGACGAGGAAGCACACCGCGCCGACGAACGTCCCGGCGTTGACGAGCGCGACGTTCGCCATCTCGTCCGTGCCGCGCAGGTACCGGGCCGCGACGGCGGCGACGCCGAACGCGACCGAGCCGGCCATGTTGAGCGCGGCGATCGTCCACCCGACCGACCGGTCCGGGCGGGGGAGGACGCCCCGGTTGACCTCCGCGTACGCGAACCAGCTCGCGACGAGGAAGCACACGGACCCGAGCACGTCGGGCGCCCACACGAGCGTCTTGTCGCCCGCGATGGCGAGCCCCGTGCGGGTCGCGCTGAACGTGCTGACGTTGAACAGCACCGTGCCGACGAGCTGCACGGCGGACGCCCAGAGGTCGATGCGGTCGGGGCGGAAGCCCACGAGCGCCGCGAGCCGGCTGCGTGGTGGCGCGGTCGCGAGGACGTCCCGCGGGGCGCGCGCCGCCTCGTCGTACTGCAGGTACGCGGCGCTCGTGAAGAACACCGAGCCGACCGCGAACGTCCACGCCGTGACGGCCGGTGGCACGGCCTGGAAGTATGCCGGCACGGAGCCCAGCGCGAAGCACACCGAGCCGATCGCGAAGAGTGCGCCGATCCACCAGCTCCACGCGTCGGCACCGCGACGCCCGCCTCCGTCCGACGGTGCCGGGGCGACGGCGGCGCCTGCCGGACCCGCGACCACGGCGGTGTCCGCTGCCGACGGCACGGGCACGCGCGCCCGCAGACCCAGACCCTTGCGGTGACGCCGCGACGTCCACTCCACCTCGGCGCCGTCCGGACGCCGCAGGACGGCGTGCGTGACGAACGGACCCGGACCACGGGTGTCGACCGCGGTCCAGCCGTCCGGCAGGTCGGGCAGCGCCGAGGTGCGCGTCACGCCCGCAGACCGGTGCGGGCCTTCGCGTGCGCGGCGGCCTTGTCGGGTGCCGTCCAGACGTCCGGCTTCGGGGCGGGACGGGCGGTGGGCTGCTCGGCGGCGAGCGACTCCCACGCGTGGTCGAGGTCGCGCAGGAGCATCTCGATCATGGTGCGGCTGAGGTCGAGGCGGACGACGACGCGCATGAGGTGCACGTCCTGCGCGTCGGGCGGGAGGCTGTAGGCGGGCACGATCCAGCCGTTCTCCCGCAGGCGGGCCGACAGGTGGTAGACGTCGAAGCCCGGGTCGTCCTTGATCCGGAACGTCACGACCGGCTCCGCGAGCCCGGGGTTGAGGATCTCGAACCGGCCCGACGCCTTGAGCGCCTCGTTGAGGTGGCGCGCGTTGGCCAGCATGGTCTCGACGATCGCGGTGTACCCGTCGCGCCCGAGCCGCAGGAAGTTGTACATCTGCGCCTGGATCATCGCGGACCCGCGCGAGAAGTTGAACGTGTACGTCGGCTGCGCGCCGCCCAGGTAGTTGACGCTGAACACCAGGTCCTCGGGCAGCAGCGACGCGTCGCGGAAGATCAGCCAGCCGACGCCCGGGTAGACGAGCCCGTACTTGTGCCCCGACGCGTTGATCGACGCGACCTGCTCGAGGCGGAAGTCCCACCGCAGGTCGGGCTCGGCGAACGGGGCGACGAACGCGCCGCTC
This sequence comes from Cellulomonas septica, assembly GCF_012396155.1. GTDB lineage: Bacteria > Actinomycetota > Actinomycetes > Actinomycetales > Cellulomonadaceae > Cellulomonas > Cellulomonas septica. The sequence goes on from NZ_JAAXOY010000023.1 coordinate 12,141, forward strand.
GCGCCGTCGACGTGCAGCGGGATGTCCCAGCCCTTCTCCGCCTTGATCCGCACGAGCAGGTCGTTGATCTCCTCGATGGGGTCGGCCTCGCCGATGTGCGTCGTCCCCAGCACGGCACCCACCGCGATGGTGTTCTCGTCGACCTGCGCCTCGACGTCGGCCGCGCTCAGCACGTACCGGTCGGGCCGCATGGGGATCTTGCGCATCTCGACGTCGAAGTAGTTGGCGAACTTGTCCCACACGACGTGCGTCTCGGCGCCGAACACCACGTTCGGCCGGTCCGCGGGACGGCCCGCCGCGAGCTGCCGGTGCCGCCACGCGCGCTTGTGGGCGAGCAGCCCGAGCATGATCGCCTCGGACGACCCGATCGTCGCGACGCCCACGACCTTCGCCGGGTCCGGCGCGTGGAAGAGGTCGCCCAGCATGTGCACGCAGGCCTCCTCGACGAGCGACGCCGCCGGGTACTCCTCGTGGTCGATGTGGTTCTTGCGCAGCGAGTCGTGGATGAGCTGCTCGGCCTGCGGCTCCATCCACGTGGTCACGAACGAGGCGAGGTTGAGCGTCTCTCTCCCGTCGAGCATCAGCCCGGTGTGCAGGAGCTCGTAGACCTCGTCGGATCCGAGGCCGTGCTCCGGGAACCGGGACCTGTCGAACTGCTCGCGGAAGCTCGGTCGCCCGTGGATCGGTCCGAGCGCACCACTGCCCTGGGATGTCTCGCTCACGTCGCCCCTCCGTCGTCGACGCCGGGAGCTCACGGCTGGTTGCCGTCTCCGGCGGACCCTCGGTGCGAACGTAGCAGCGCGGTCCGGACGAAAGCACCCAGGACGGACACGCCGACGGCCCCGCAACCTGCGGACGGGGCCGCGGGCCGCCACGATGGGGCGATGCCGAGTCAGCATGAGTTCGACGTCGTGGTGGTGGGCGGCGGCGCCGTCGGCGAGAACGTCGCCGACCGCGCGAGCCGCACCGGATTGAGCGTGGCGCTCGTCGAGCACGCGCTCGTCGGGGGCGAGTGCTCCTACTGGGCGTGCATGCCCTCCAAGGTGCTGCTGCGCGCGGGCGCGGTCCTCGCAGCGGCGCGTGACGTACCCGGCGCGAAGGCCGCCGTCGCGGACGCCACGGTCGACGCCGCGGCGGTGCTCGCCCGGCGCGACGAGATCGTGCACCACTGGGACGACTCGAGCCAGGTGTCCTGGGTCGAGTCCGTCGGGCTCACGCTGCTGCGCGGCCACGCGCGGCTCACCGGTCCGCGCACCCTGCTCGTCTCGGGCGAGACCGAGACCGAGGTGCGCGCGCGGCACGCGGTCGTGCTCGCGACCGGGTCGGAGCCCGTCGTGCCCGACGTCCCCGGGCTGGCCGAGGCGGGCTTCTGGACGAGCCGTGAGGCGACCGCCGCACGCGAGGTCCCCGCGCGGCTCGCGGTGCTCGGCGGCGGTGTCGTCGGCGTCGAGATGGCGCGCGCGTACGCGGACCTCGGGTCCGAGGTGACGATCGTGGTACGAGGCGGGCGGCTGCTCGGCAACGCCGAGCCGTTC
>NZ_JAAXOY010000230.1 GCF_012396155.1 Cellulomonas septica
GACCGGACGCGTCCGCGAGCGGGACCGGACGCCGGGTCGGCGGTGCTCCTGACGTGCCCGCCGGGTGGGCGCGCGGGTCGGCGCGCCGGTCGTGCTCGGTAGCCTGACGGCATGACCGCCCTCGACGCGCACCCGCACCCGACCGCCGCGCTCTGGGCGGCCCCGCAGGCGTCCGGACCGCTCGACGCGCTCGTCGAGGTGCCCGGGTCGAAGTCGCTCAGCAACCGTTACCTCGTGCTCGCCGCGCTCGCCGACGGCCCGAGCCGGCTGCGCGCGGTCCTGTCGTCGCGCGACACGCGGCTGATGGGCCAGGCGCTCGAGACGCTCGGCGTGGGCGTCGAGACGGGCACGGACTGGCTCGTCTCGCCCGCTCCCCTGCGCGGGCACGTGACGATCGACTGCGGCCTCGCCGGGACGGTCATGCGGTTCCTGCCCGCGGTCGCCGCCCTGGCCGACGGCCCGGTCCAGTTCACGGGCGACCCCGAGGCGCTCGTGCGGCCCATGGGGCCGGTGATCCAGGCGCTGCGCGCGCTCGGCGTGCGCGTCGACGAGGACGGCGAGCCCGGCCACCTGCCGATCACGGTGCACGGGCGCGGCGCGGTGCGCGGCGGTCACGTCGACGTCGACGCGTCCGGGTCCAGCCAGTTCGTGTCGGGCCTGCTGCTCGCGGGCGCCCGGTTCGACCAGGGCCTCACGGTCCGGCACACGGGCCGCACGCTGCCGAGCCTGCCCCACATCGAGATGACCGTCGACGTCCTGCGCGCGGCGGGTGTCGAGGTCGACGACTCCCGGCCCGACATCTGGCACGTCGCCCCCGGTCGGGTCGCCGGACGGGACGTGCGCGTCGAGCCCGACCTGTCCAACGCCGGCGCGTTCCTCGTCGCCGCGCTCGCCGTGGGGGGCACGGTGCGCGTCCCGGGCTGGCCGTCGGCGACGACGCAGCCCGGCGGCCTGCTGCCCGGCATCCTCGAGCGCATGGGCGCGACGACGCGCCTCGACGGCGACGTGCTGTCGGTGACCGGCACCGGGGCGGTGCGGGGCGCCGACCTCGACCTCAAGCCCGCGGGCGAGCTCGCGCCGACCATCGCGGCCCTCGCGGTGTTCGGCGACTCCCCCACCCGGCTGCGCGGCATCGCGCACCTGCGCGGGCACGAGACCGACCGGCTCGCGGCGCTCGCGAACGAGATCACGCGGCTCGGAGGGCAGGCCGAGCAGACCGCCGACGGCCTCGTCATCACGCCGCGCCCGCTGACCGGCGGGGTGTGGCGGACGTACGCCGACCACCGCATGGCGACCGCGGGCGCGCTCGTCGGGCTGCGGGTGCCGGGCGTGCAGGTCGAGGACGTCGCGACGACCGGCAAGACGCTCCCCGACTTCGTCGGGATGTGGCAGCGGATGCTCGGGCCCGCCGACGCGGGGACCCGGGCGTCCTGATGCCGACCCGCCGCTACGACGAACGGGACGTGCGCATCCGGCCCGGACGAGGGACGCGGCCCCGCACCAAGATCCGACCCGAGCACGCGGACGCCGAGACCGCGCTCGTCACGGGCGTCGACCGCGGCCGGTACGCGGTCCTCGTCGACCCGGACGGCCCCGACGAGCGGCGCGCGACGGCGATGAAGGCGCGCGAGCTCGGGCGCGAGCGGGTCGTGCCGGGCGACCGGGTCGACGTCGTGGGCGACACGTCGGGCGACGAGGGCTCGCTCTCGCGCATCGTGCGGATCACCGAGCGACGCACCGTCCTGCGGCGCACGGCCGACGACACCGACCCCGTCGAGCGGGTCATCGTCGCGAACGCCGACCAGCTCGTCATCGTGACGGCGCTCGCCGACCCCGAGCCGCGCACGCGCATGATCGACCGCTGCGTCGCCGCGGCGTACGACGCGGGCATGGACGTGCTGCTCGCGCTCACGAAGGCCGACCTCGCGGACCCGTCGGCGCTGGTCGCGATGTACGCGCCCATCGGCGTCCGCGTCGTCGTGACCCGCACGGAGGGGCCGCGCGACGAGCGCGTCATCCGCGGCTTCGACGACCTGCGCGCGGCGCTCGACGGCCGCACGTCGGTCCTCGTCGGGCACTCCGGGGTGGGCAAGTCGACGCTCGTGAACGCGCTCGTCCCGGACGCGGACCGCGCGACCGGTGCGGTCAACGACGTCACGGGCCGCGGGCGGCACACGTCGACGTCGGCAGTCGCCCTGCGGGTGCCCGGGACGGACGCGCCGACGTGGGTCATCGACACGCCGGGCGTCCGCTCGTTCGGGCTCGCGCACGTGGACCCGGCGCACCTGCTGCACGCGTTCGCCGACCTCTCCGAGGTCGCCGAGGAGTGCCCGCGCGGTTGCACGCACGCCGCCGACGCCCCGGACTGCGCGCTCGACGACTGGGTGACGGACGCGCCCGACGACGAGACCCGCGACGCGCGCGCGGCCCGGGTCGAGTCGTTCCGCCGCCTCCTGGCCAGCCGGCTCGGGTCCGCGGACACCGACCCGCGCGAGTCGCGCGAGACCGCACGCCCCTGACCTGGGGGGCGGCGCTACGGTGTCCGCCATGAGCCTGCGCCCCGGGTACGACGACGACCTGCGCCTCGCCCACGTGATGGCCGACCAGGTCGACTCCCTCACGATGTCGCGGTTCAAGGCGCAGGACCTGCGCGTCGAGACCAAGCCGGACCTGACGCCCGTGTCCGACGCGGACCGTGCGGCGGAGGAGCTGATCCGCGGCCAGCTGTCCCGGGCGCGCTCGCGCGACGCCGTGCAGGGCGAGGAGATGCCCGACACCGGGCACGGCCCGCGCCGGTGGGTCGTCGACCCGATCGACGGCACCAAGAACTTCGTGCGCGGGGTGCCCGTGTGGGCGACGCTCATCGCGCTCCTCGACGGCGACGAGGTCGTCGTGGGCCTCGTGAGCGCCCCCGCGCTCGGCCGACGCTGGTGGGCCGCGCAGGGCTCGGGCGCGTGGACGGGCCGGTCGCTGGCATCCGCGTCGCGCATGCACGTCTCGGCCGTCGACCGCCTGGCGGACGCGTCCCTGTCGTACTCGAGCCTGAGCGGCTGGGAGGAGGAGGGCCGGCTCGACGGCTTCCTCGACCTCACGCGGCGGGTGTGGCGCACCCGCGCGTACGGGGACTTCTGGAGCCACGTGCTGGTCGCCGAGGGGGCCGTCGACCTGTCGACCGAGCCCGAGCTCGCGCTCCACGACATGGCGGCGCTCGTCCCCATCGTCACCGAGGCGGGCGGCCGGTTCACGTCGGTGCGCGGGGTCCCGGGGCCGTTCGGCGGTTCCGCGCTCGTGAGCAACGGGCTCCTGCACGACCAGGCCCTGGAGCTGCTCGACCCCATGCCCTGAGCGAGGTGGTGAGCCTGGTGACGACCGCCGTCGAGCAGGCTCGCGGCGAGCCGCTCCCTCGAGGTCGCCCGGACAGGTGAGGCGCGTCGGTGCGTCGTACCGTCGGTGCCAAGGGCGAGAGGGGGCCGGGATGGACCAGCGGGCGGTGCGGGCGGCGTCGTTCGAGCACGGCGTCGAGGCGTACCAGGCGGCGCGACCGACCTATCCCGACGACGTCGTGCGCTGGTGCGTCCCGCACGACGCGCGCGACGTGCTGGACCTCGCCGCCGGGACGGGCAAGCTCACGAGCCGGCTCGTCGCGTTCGGCTACGACGTCGTCGCGGTCGAGCCGTCGGACGCGATGCGTGCCGAGCTCGAGCGCACGGTCCCCGAGGCCGACGCCCGTCCCGGCACGGCGGAGGCGACCGGCCTGCCCGACGCGTGCGTCGACGCCGTGACGGTCGCGCAGGCGTGGCACTGGTTCGACGCACGCGCCGCGGCCGCCGAGGTCGCGCGCGTGCTGCGGCCCGGGGGCCGGGTCGCCGTCGTGTGGAACGTGCGCGACGCGCGCACCGACTGGGTGGCGCGCTGGACGGAGATCGTGCACACGGGCGACCCGCTCGACACGAGCGCGCACGAGCCCGACCTCGGACCGGCGTTCACACCGCCCGAGCACCGCGAGACGTCCTGGTCGTCGCGCATGCGCACGGCCGACCTGCGGGTGCTCGCCGCCAGCCGCAGCCATCTCCTGACGCTGCCCGCCGACGAGCGCGACGCGCTGCTGGACCGCGTCGACGACCTCGTCGCCCACCACCCGGACCTGCGCGGCCGGGACGAGGTCGACGTGCCGTACGTGACGCGCGCCTGGCGGGCGACGCTGCGCTGACCGGCCCGGCCGGTCGTCAGCCGACCAGGCCGAGCGCCGCCATCGCCTCGGCGAACGCCCCGGTGACGAGCACCGCGACCCCGCCGTCCTCCCCCGGACCGGTGACCTGCTGGAGCGTCCCGTCGGGCGACCGGTAGAACACCTCCGGGCTGACCGGGCCCGGGCCGTCGAACTCGCCGCGCGCGAGCGGGATCAGGGTCGACATCGCGTGCGTCACCTCCGGCCCGGCCAGCACGTGCACCGCGAGCAGGTGGCGGTTCGGGACGGCGACGAGGACGCCGTGGACGGGGCGCTCCAGGTGCAGGTGCGACGCGAGCAGGTCGTCGAGCAGCAGCAGCCGGCTCGCGCCGAACAGGTCGTCCGACGCGAACACGTGCACCTCCGCCCCGCGCGCGGGCCGGAGCACCTGGTGGTCGGGTGCCGGGAGGGCGCGCAGGTTCGCGGTGGCGTACGGCTCGACGGCGGCCCAGCCGCCGAACGGCGCGAGGTCGGTGACCGTCGAGACGTGCGTCGGGAAGTCGAGGCACGCGCGCACCACGAGACCGGGGCCGAGGTCCGGCCCCGCGTCCCCGTCGGGGTCGCGCGGCGCGTGCGCCGGGTCGTCGGGCAGCACCCGGGCGACGACGATCCCGGTGATCTCCGCCAGCGTCTCGGGCTCGCGGAAGTCACGCGTCGCCAGGAGGCCGCGGACGTGCGTCGCGACCACCGCGTCACGCTCGCGGCGCGGCGCCGTCGCGACCATCGCCGCGAGGTT